>PKTC01000534.1 GCA_002869305.1 Marinilabiliales bacterium | reverse complement strand
CCATTTTCTCTCCCTGTGCATTAATTGCAGAACCAGTATATTCTTTAGTGTCAAAATTATATCTATTGGATTTTTGTGCTGCTTGTTTCATGTCAACCCGGTAATACTCATACATTAATTTTCGAGTATCAAACTCCTTTCTTCTATAAAACCTTTCATGTTCAGCCAAATATAATTCGTTAAGAATCTCGGAAATTTCTTCATCCATCATGTCAATTTCAACATCCCAATTAATAATTGGCGGTTCGATAGGGTTTCCAAATTCATCTTCAGCAATAAGAAAGTCCTCAATCTGATCTCCTAATTTTCTTCTCATGATAGAGTCACGAACCCAAAAAACAAATTGACGATACTCATTATTAGTTATTTCTGTTGCATCCATCCAAAAGGCATCAACAGAAATGGTTCTTTGATAAGCTGTCATTGCCCATGCTACATCCTGATCACTAGGTCCCATATTGAAACTACCCATTGGAACAAATACCATTCCATATGGCTGTGATTCGAACCAGCCCTTTCGTCCCTGTACTCCGGTTAGCTCTCCTGCATTGTATTTACTACAGCTAAATGAGATTGCTAATAATAAACTAACAATAAGTAATTTTTTCATGATATTTCAAATATTTATTTTGCAAAATAACAATAATTCTTCAATTTAATATTAATTCTTCTTATAAAAATCTTATACTCTTATACTTTTCTGGTGTTTTATCCTTTTTAACATCTATACAAAAACCCATCATAATTTCATGTGTTCCACTGTTATATCCGATCATATCTGAGACTAAAAAGTCATAAGAATAACTGATCTTAACCCAGTTAAAAAGTTCCATTCCAAAAATACCAGAAATTGCATTATCCGTTCTTAAAGAAACGCCACCCCATATCTTTTTATTGTATTCTATTATTCCATTTACTGCTAATTGTGTATTTGAAATGTCCGACATCACAAATACATTGGGTTTAAAAGCCCATAATGGATTAGCGAATGGTAAGTTGTAACCTGCACTAATATAAAAATGTCTTTTTAATATCGTAGAGACTGTTGTGCTCTCACCTGTTTCTTCATTAAGCTTTTGAAATTCAAACTCAGTTTTGTAAAGCTGTGTAGAAGAAAGTCCCAAATACAAATCTGGTGTTTTGTAATACAGTCCAAATCCAAAATCCATAAAAGACATTTCATTTCCAGATTCGGGTGGAATAGCAGGATCTTGACCATAAGCTACATCTGGAGTATCCCAAGAAGCATCCAATGCAGCATTTGCAATCCCCCATTTTATTCCAACGCCTAAATTTCCATTACCTACTGGAAATTTATATGCAATTGAAATATTGGCTCTTAAATCATTTTCAAACCCTACTTCACTATTTTCTATGGATAACCCTAATCCCAACCTTTTAATTGCTCCATCGACATTAAATAAGGTTGTATTAGGCGCCCCTTCAAATCCTAGCCATTGCATTCTTTGCATAGCATAGGCACAAATCTTATCTTCACTACCAGCATATCCAGGATTTGTCAAAAGTTTATTAAACATAATTTGCGTAAATTGAGGATCCTGCTGCGCTCTAATTAGCATTGAAAATATCAAAAATAGAAAAAGTAGAAAAGTATGTTTTTTCATTTTAAATAACGTGTTCCTCAACAATATTAAAGATTGCCAAAAGTAAAATAAGCAAAAATAAAAATTCTATACAAGTTTTATCAACATTTAAATGTTGATAATAACGTAAAGATACTCCTTTTATACTGCTGAAAAATAATAAAGTTACTTATGAGTATTTATTTTTATCAATTTTTATTGATAATCACTATCCAGTCAATTCAATTTTTGAAAGGTTTTAAGCCATTTTTGGGGAATATCTCCACTTCCAGCATCAAGATAATCATCGTATGTACAAGAAATTAAAACTTGTTTGTAATTACTTTTATTAAGTGACGGAACCTCTAACCACCAGCGGTTTGTTTTCTCGCTTTTGTAAAAAATCAGTTCGTGATCAAGTTTATCCATGGTCACAATGAATTTTTTGTAATCACCTTCAGATTCCAGAGGATACTCCTTTTGCCTGTTTAGATAACCATCAATAAAATACCATATAATTTGAGCTATTAATTGCGCAGTTTGAAAATTTATATCATGAGAAGTATCGTAATCATAAATTCCAAATGATGAAAGCTTTATACTCATTCCTGAATATCTCGATAATTGACAAATCTCCTCTCCATAATATCCATTTGGCGAAGGTAAAGTTTGTCCAAAAGCATCTGACTGCCTTACAGATGAAATATTTAACCCGATTAAATCAGCATCTCTAAATATTGGTTCAACCTCCTTAATGTTAGATCTAATATAACCTAACCTATAAGCAAAGTGCATTTGATCTGAAAGATATTTTAAAATTTTTGGATTAACAAAATGTGTTTGGTAACCAATATTATAATAGGAAAATAATGAATCATTGTTTTCAACTATGATTTTCCATAATGCAGATTTATACTCGCTTTCCCGATCCTCAGAAATCTTTATCTTGCTATCGATTGATACCAAGTTAATTTCTTTGTCGAGTTTTTGATATGCTAAATAATTGGCATAAAGTATATCCTCTGAATTCCCTATAATAATAGGAATGATGTTTAGAGTCACTAATTCAACAATAACATCTCTTAATGCAATTGACTGATCATTATTAGTTTTACCAGGTTTTATATTACCCAGATCAATTATTCTAACTGTTTTGTCAAAAGTTGCCAAACTATATAAAGACTCTCGAATCTTTTTTAAACCTTCTATTGAATTGTTTGTTTTTGAAACTACCCCAACAATTGCGATGTCTGAACCTTCTATAGCTTGAATATTGTTCTCAACCGTATGAATTTGAATTGTTTTATACAATTGATCCTTTAATTCAAATCTTTTACTGTGAATAAAATCTAATTCGATTGGATCAAAATAATCGTTTAAATTCATTTGGTTAAAATTTATTAGCTAGTTTTTTTCTTAATTCCAGACTTTTTTGTTCCAGATTTTTTCGCTGTAGTCTTTTTTGCTACTGTATTTTTTGTGCTAGTTTTTTTTGTTTTTTCAGTTTTGCTATTTCCTTTAATTATCTCGAGGCATTGTTTAAATGTAAGCTCTTCAGCTTTTGTTCCTTTAGGAATTCTGTAGTTCTTCTTTTTATAAGCAATGTATGGCCCCCAACGACCATTTAAAAGTTGCATATCGTTGTCTTCTTCAAAGATTTTAATTGTTTTTGAACGATCCTTTTCTCTTTTTTCCTCAATTAATTCAATCGCCCTATCCAATTCTATTTTATATGGGCTATCCTCTTTCTTTAGAGAAACAAATTTTGAATCATGTCTGATGTAGGGTCCAAAACGACCAATGGATACAACAACCTTCTTGTCTTCATACTGTCCTAAGTCCCTTGGCAACTTGAAAAGTTCCAATGCCTCTTCAAGAGTAATAGTTTCGAGAAGCTGTCCTCTTTGCAGTGATGCAAATCTAGGTTTATCATCATCTTCTTTGGTGCCAATCTGAACCATAGGTCCGTAAGGACCTATTTTAGCCGTAACAGGCTTTCCTGTATTTGGATCCTCTCCTAAAATCCTCTCTCCTACACTTCTACTTGAAGTTTCTAAAGTATTCTCAACATTTTTATGAAACGGTTTATAAAACTTATCGATCATTTTTGACCAAATTAAATTTCCATTCGCAATTTGATCAAATTCTTCTTCAACAGAAGCGGTAAAATTATAATTAAGTATCTCGTTGAAATTATCGGTTAAGAAATCAGTCACTACCATTCCAATATCATTTGGAAACAGTTTGTTTTTTTCAGCACCAGTTATTTCCTTTTTCTTTGATTCTTTTATTTGGCCTTTTTCCAATACAAAAGTTACATAGTTTCTATCTCTTCCTGGCCTATCTTCCTTAATAACATAGCCACGATTTTGGATTGTTGAAATAGTAGGTGCATAGGTAGATGGCCGTCCAATTCCAAGTTCTTCAAGCTTCTTCACTAAGCTAGCTTCTGTGTATCTTGGCGGCGAATAGGTAAATCGCTCAATAGCCACAATAGAATCATATTTTAGGTTTTCACCTTTATTAACAGCAGGAAGTAATCCTTTTGTTTCCTCTTCGCTTTCATCGTCGGTTGATTCAATATACACCTTCAAGAATCCATCGAATTTAAGAACTTCTCCTGTTGCAATAAAATTATGTTCATCGTTGGAAATATCAATTGTAATGGTTGTTTTTTCTAATTCTGCTTCGCTCATTTGAGAAGCAATGGTTCTTTTCCAAATTAGATCATATAATCTTTGTTCACGGTCAGTTCCAGAAACATTCTGTTGATCCATAAATGTAGGTCGGATTGCTTCGTGAGCTTCCTGAGCTCCTTTTGACTTTGTTTTAAAATTTCTGGTTTTAAGATATTTTTCTCCAAATTCATTTAAAATAACATTCTTTGCAGCACCAATAGCCATGGATGATAAATTAACGGAATCTGTTCTCATGTAAGTAATTTTTCCTGACTCGTATAGCTTTTGAGCTATTGCCATAGTTTGAGCAACAGAAAATCCTAATTTTCTGCTTGCCTCTTGTTGCAAAGTCGATGTAGTAAATGGCGCTGCAGGTGATTTTTTCCCTGGTTTTTTAACAACATTTATAATATTATAGCTAGCCTTTATACATCTTTCTACCAATTCTTTTGTTTTGTCTGAAGTTTTAATCCTATCAGACAATTCTGTCTTTAACTCTTCATTTTTATTGGTTTTGAAATGGCCCGTAATTTTAAAATATGACTCACTTTTAAAATTTAAGATTTCCCTTTCTCTTTCAACCAATAACTTAACAGCAACAGACTGCACTCTTCCAGCAGATAAAGAAGGCTTTACTTTTTTCCATAACACTGGTGATAACTCGAATCCTACCAATCTATCCAAGACCCGCCTCGCCTGCTGTGCATTCACTAAGTTTTCATCTATGATTCTTGGATTCTTAATTGCATTTTGAATTGCTTCTTTTGTAATTTCATGGAAAACAATTCTCTTTACTTTTTTGGGGTCCAGCTCAAGGACTTTAAATAAATGCCATGCGATAGCTTCTCCTTCGCGATCCTCATCCGAAGCCAACCAAACTATCTTAGCTTCTTTTGCTGCTTTCTTTAAATCCTTAACGACAGCTTTTTTATCCTCCGGTACAATATATTGAGGTTCGTAATTCTTTTCAATCTCAATTCCCAAATTCTTTTTTGCCAAATCTCTTATATGTCCGAAACTTGATTTAACCTGAAAATCTTTTCCTAAAAACTTCTCTATTGTCTTTGCTTTCGCAGGTGACTCAACTATTACTAAATTTTCAATCATGAAATATTTGATTTTGAAGTATATCTTAAAACGTGACAAAATTAATATAAATAGTATTTTAACATCAAAATTTTCAATTAAATATTATTTATTTAATTTTACGACCAGTCGAAAACTGGCAATATGAATAAAATAAAGTTTACAACAAAATTTTACATTAGATTGTTTTGGGTCTGCGTTGCAATCCCAATTTTAACAGTTATTTTAGTGTTTGGCTTAATCTCTTTTGAAAAATTAGGAGAAATGCCAACTTTCGAAGAATTAGAGAATCCCGAAAATAATTTAGCATCAGAGTTCTACTCAGCTGATGGAGTTTTATTAGGCACCGTATTCTGGGATAATAGGTCTTATGCAGACTATGAAGAAATCCCACAAAATATTATTGACGCATTAATTGCGACTGAAGATGTTCGTTTTCATAAACATTCCGGAATTGACGCCAGAGGGCTTGGAAGAGTTTTGGTTTATTCAATAATATTAAATAAATCTTCTTCAGGTGGAGGAAGTACAATTACTCAACAATTAGCAAAAAATCTTTTCCCAAGAGATACTGCAACTTATAAAACTTCAATAGGCAGAAACTTACATCTGGGGGTTTCAAAATTTAAAGAATGGGTAACTGCTGTTAAGCTAGAAAGAAACTATACCAAAAATGAAATCATTGGAATGTATTTGAATACAGTTCCTTTTGGTGGAATTACATATGGCATTAAATCTGCCTCCAAAACCTATTTTAACAAACCTTCGGATTCTCTGAAAGTTGAAGAGTCTGCCTTACTTGTAGGCCTTTTAAAAGCTCCAAGCTATTATAGTCCTGTAAGACACCCCGAAAGATCCAGACTGAGAAGAAATGTAGTTTTAAACCAAATGAATAAATATGAATTTATTTCTTCAGAAGAATTTGATTCCCTGAGTGTTCTTCCGATCGAACTTAATTATAAAGTACAAGATCATAATGCCGGTTTGGCAACCTATTTTAGAGAGTATTTAAGACTTACTCTAAACAAATCCAAACCAAATAAAAAGAATTATTTCTCGTGGAGAGATTATAGAAACGATTCGA
Organism: Marinilabiliales bacterium; assembly: GCA_002869305.1. Lineage (GTDB taxonomy): Bacteria > Bacteroidota > Bacteroidia > Bacteroidales > UBA12077 > UBA12077. The sequence goes on along the minus strand of PKTC01000534.1, from coordinate 3,937 downwards.
TAGCATGGCAAACAAATCCTTTATATGGATGGTGCAAAAAAAATCAAAAACCTGATGGATCAAATTATGATTTGTATCGAGATGGACTAAAAATTTATACAACCATTGATTCAAAAATGCAAAAATATGCTGAAGAGGCATTGGTTGAGCATTTAAAAGGCGAGTTACAAGATGATTTTAATGAAGAACAGAAAAATAATCCTAATGCTCCATATTACGAAGAATTAAGCGAAGAAGAATTACAAGATATAATAGATTTAGCAATCCGCAGAACTGAAAGATACAGGAGATTGAGACGACTTGGTGTTGATATGGACTCTGTTAGAATGGTGTTTAATACGCCTACAGAAATGAGCGTGTTTTCATGGAATGGAGAAAGAGATACAATAATGACTCCATTAGATTCACTTTTATATTATAAAAACTTTTTAAGATCTGGGTTTATATCTGTTGATCCTCACAATGGTTTTGTAAAGGCGTATGTAGGAGGCCCTAATTTCAAGCACTTTAAATATGATTATGTAACACAGGGGAAAAGGCAAGTTGGATCAACCATAAAACCTTTCCTTTACACCCTTGCAATGCAAGAAGGTTACTCCCCTTGTCATAAAGTTCCTAACGTTCCAAGTACTTTTTTATTAAATGATACAACCTGGACTCCTAAAAATTCGGGGCCCACATCTCGAGATGGGCAAATGGTAACTTTAAGATGGGGTTTAGCGAACTCAGTCAATTGGATTTCAGCCTGGTTAATAAAACAATTTAATCCTGTATCTGTAATTGACGTAATGCGTAAAATGGGAGTGAAAAGTACGATTGTGGCTGTTCCTTCCATTTTCCTTGGAACATCTGATATTTCACTTGAAGAAATAGTTAGTGCTTACTCCACATTTTCAAACAAAGGGGTTCATGCCGATCCGATATTTGTTTCTCGGATTGAAGATAAAAATGGAAATGTGCTTTCGGAATTTACTTCAAAAAAGAATGAGGCCATAAGTGAGCAAACCGCATATTTGATGGCTAATTTATTACAAAGTGTTGTGAAAGAAGGCTCTGGCGGTAGAATTAGGTGGAGATATGAACTTTATAATGAAATTGGTGGTAAAACAGGAACTACTCAAAATCATTCGGATGGATGGTTCGTTGGTATAACGCCTAATTTAGTTTCAGGCACTTGGGTTGGCGGTGAAGATCGTGCAATACATTTTAAAGGAATTGGGCAGGGAGGAGGTCATAACATGGCACTTCCAATATTTGCTCTTTACATGCAAAAAATATATGCTGATTCTACAATTGTTGGTGTGAGTCAGCAAGACAAGTTTGAAGAACCTTTAAATTTTAATGTTGTTATTGATTGTAATAAATTTGAGGAAAACCAAACCGACAAGGACAGCTTTGATGATGATTTTTTCTAGGTTTTTATTACTGGAACAGAACTAATTAAATTTTTCGTATAATCATTGGCAGGTGAATTATATAAATTTTCTGCTTTATTTATTTCAACTAATTCTCCGTCTTTCATCACCATAATTCTATCCGACATATATTTTACTACAGATAAATCATGTGATATAAAAATATAAGTCAATCCAAACTCATCCTTAAGATCATTTAATAAATTTAATATCTCTGCCTGAACAGATACGTCTAAAGCAGAAACAGATTCGTCGCATATAACAAATTCAGGTTCTAGCATTAAAGCTCTTGCTATTACAATTCTTTGCCTCTGTCCTCCTGAGAATTCGTGCGGATATTTATAAATACTTTCAGGATCTAGTTTTACCCTTTTGAGCATTTCAATTGCTGTTTCTTTTTGAGCTTTTTTTGTATTAATTAAACCATGCACTTTTAGAGGTTCTACTAAAGCTTCTCCAATAGTTAATTTCGGATTTAAAGAAGAGTAAGGATCCTGAAAAATAATCTGTACACTTTTTCTAAATTGTTTTAACTCTTTATTATTTAAATTTTCTAACCTCTTGCTCTTGTATTCAATAAAACCAGAGCTTTGATTAATTAACTTGGCAATCATTCTTCCTAAGGTTGTTTTTCCACAACCAGATTCACCAACCAGTCCCAAAGTCTCCCCTTTATATACAGAAAAACTCAGCTGTTTAACGGCGTGTTGTTCATGCAAAGGCTTGCCGAAAAAATTTCTTTTTGAATAAAAAGCTTTACTAATAAGTTTAACTTTTAAAATTTCCTCTTCTGTTATTCTTTCTGTTTTTAGTTTTTCATTTTGAACCTGATAACTCGTTTCAACATCTAATTTTATAAAATCAGAAAGAATGGGCAATCTCTTTTTGTTCGAATTTAATTCTGGTCTGCAATTAAGTAATCCTTTCGTATACGGATGTTTCGACTGCAATAAAACTTGTTCTGTTTTTCCTTGCTCAACAATTTCTCCATTATACATAACTATTACCCTGTCGGCAATTTTAGAAATAACTCCCAGATCATGTGATATGAAGATTATACTCATTTGATATTTTATCTGGATCTCTTTAAGAAGTTCCAGAATCGTTTTTTGCACTGTTACATCCAAAGCTGTGGTCGGTTCATCCGCAATTAATATCGAGGGCTTTAATGCAATTGCCATCGCAATCATTACTCGTTGTTTTTGTCCTCCAGAGATTTCATGAGGATAGCTATTGTATATTCTGGCAGGATTAGGAAGTTTAACCTCCTCAAATAATTCTATAACCTTTTGCTTTGCTTGTTTTGCTTTAATCTTTAAATGAATGGTAAGCAATTCGGAAACCTGAGAACCACATTTCATTGATGGATTCAATGAGGTCATTGGTTCTTGAAATATCATCGATATATTATTACCTCTTACTTTTAATAATTCCTTTTCTGATAACTCCAGAATATTAGTATCGTTGTTGTAGATAATTTTTCCACTATTAATAATGGCGTTTTTTGGAAGTAAATTAATAATGGTTAAAGCAGTAAGAGATTTTCCTGAGCCTGATTCTCCGACAATTCCTAAGGTTTCGGATCTATTCAAAGAAAACGCGATATTCTTTAAAACCTGGTTTTCACCGAGCTTTGTTTCAAAAGACAAGGATAAATTATCTACTTCAAGTAATTTCACAAAAATTAATTTCTTTTAAACAAAGACCTAAAAAGCTCTTCGACCCTCGAAACTTTTTCAATCTTAATTTTATATTTATTTTCTTCCAGTCCTTTTGAATTAAATTTTGAAATATAAATTTTCTTTAACCCTAACTTATCAGCTTCGCTTATTCTTTGATCAATTCTTGTAACAGGGCGTATTTCTCCTGTTAAACCTACTTCTCCAGCAAAGCAAATACTTTTATCAATTGGTAAATCAAGGTTAGAAGAAAGAACAGAAGCAATCACTGCTAAATCTGTTGCTGGGTCATCTACTTTAATCCCACCAGCTATATTAAGAAAAACATCCTTCTGGGCCAATCGGAAACCTGCTCTTTTTTCAAGAACAGCTAGCAACATCCCTAAACGTCTATTATCAAATCCTGTTGATGATCTTTGTGGTGTTCCATAGGCTGCAGAACTTGCTAATGCCTGTATTTCTATTAACAAAGGTCTTGCACCATTAATTGTTGAAGCAATGGATGTTCCACTTAAATTATCGTCTGATTGTGCTATTAAGATTTCTGATGGATTTGAAACTTCTCGTAGTCCCTTGTTTCCCATTTCAAATATCCCTAACTCAGAGGTAGATCCGAATCTGTTCTTTGTTGTTCGTAATATCCGGTACATATGATTATGATCTCCTTCAAACTGAAGCACTGTATCAACAATATGTTCTAAAACTTTTGGTCCGGCCAAACTACCGTCTTTGGTTATATGACCTATTAAAAAAACTGGAATATTTTTTTCCTTTGCAAATTTTAATAAAGAGGCTGCCGTTTCGCGAACTTGCGATACTGAACCAGCCGAAGATTCAAGCTTT
>PKTC01000075.1 GCA_002869305.1 Marinilabiliales bacterium | reverse complement strand
CTCTTATCACAAGAGGAAAGAATAAACGAAATTGCAAAAATGTTAAGTGGAGAAGCACTAACAGAGGCAGCAATAGAAAACGCAAAAGTATTACTGACAAAATAGAATAAATCTTAATTACTGGTACGATTGAACATTATTTTTTAAGGATTGTATCTAACTTGTATAAACAAAATATTTTATCATGGCATTTAACTTATTAAAAGGAAAAAAAGGATTAATATTTGGTGCATTGAACGATAAATCAATTGCATGGAAGGTAGCTGAAAAAGCCTATGAAGAGGGAGCAGAAATTGTTTTAACAAACGCACCATTTGCATTGCGATTAGGAGATACAGAAGAACTTGCAAAGGCATGTAACACCGAGGTTATTCCTGCTGATGCAACCAATATAGATGACATTAATAAACTGGTTGATAAAACGATGGAAAGATTCGGGGGTAAATTCGATTTCATTCTTCATTCTATCGGAATGTCGCCAAACGTTCGAAAAGGAATAACTTACGATAATCTTAATTATGAGTATTTTTTAAAAACCTTGGATGTATCAGCATTATCTTTTCATAAAATTTTGCAGGTTGCAAGAAAAAAAGATGCCTTAAATAATTGGGGTTCTGTTATAGCATTGTCATACGTGGCAGCGCAGAGAACCTTATACGGTTATAATGATATGGCCGATGCAAAATCATTGCTCGAATCTATTGCAAGAAGTTTTGGATATATATACGGACGCGAAAAAAAGATAAGAATTAATACCATTTCACAATCACCAACGCCTACAACTGCAGGATCAGGTGTTATGGGTTTAGAGGGATTGATGGATTTTTCAAATCGCATGTCTCCTCTTGGAAATGCTACCGCTGAAGAATGTGCAGATTTTTGTATTACCATGTTTTCTGATTTAACAAAAAAAGTTACCATGCAAAATCTTTTCCATGATGGAGGTTTCTCAAGCATGGGTATGAGTCGCAGAGCTATGGACGTATATAGTAAGAATCTTGATGAATGTTGTGAGTTTAGAGATGTAACCCACAAATTTGAAGAATTTTAAAGTATACAAAACCGGCTAGTTGCCGGTTTTTTTATTTCCTTTTTTGGTTATTCTTTATTTTTCCACTAGATTTCTGACTTAATTATTAAATAATTAGAAATGCCTTTGATACTTTTAGCTGTATTCTATTTGTTTTTCCCAGTAGCAATCTTATATATCTGTCATAAATTCCCAATTGCAAATAAGATAGGTCCAGTTTTGCTAGCCTATGGATTTGGACTCGTGTTAGGAAATTTGAATATTTTACCTGAGAGTAGTGAAAAAGTTCAGGATTTAATGACGATGATTACCATACCGCTAGCAATTCCATTATTATTATTCTCAACCAATATAAAAGCTTGGTTTAAGATTGCAGGTAAAACATTGGTGTCTATGATTATCGCTTTGGTGAGTGTTGTCATAGTTGTGTTCTTGGGCTATTTAATTTTTAAAGGGAATGGAATTAAGGAATTATGGAAAATAGGTGGATTATTGGTTGGACTTTATTCGGGTGGCACACCAAACCTGGCGTCTCTAAAATTAGTATTAGATGTAGATCCTGATGTTTTTGTTATTACACATTCCTTTGATATGCTTATTTCAGCTATTTATTTATTATTCCTAATAACAATTGGGCAAAAGACCTTTCAATTGGTTTTACCAAAATTTAAAAGTTTTTATAAAGATTCAGATGGCGGTAATTCAAACAATCTTTTTACAGATAATTACTGGGGCTTTTGGAAAAAACCTTATCGAAAATCAGTTCTAATCGGGTTACTTATTTCAATGACAATTTTTGCAATGGGTGGTATCTTAACATTAATAGTTCCTGAGAAATCTCAAATGGCTGTTGTAATTTTAACAATAACCACCTTGGCAATATTTAGTTCGTTGATTAAGAGTGTAAATAAATTGGAAAAGACATTTGATCTGGGAATGTTTTTTATATTAATTTTTAGTTTAGTAATAGCTTCAATGGCAGATATTAACACATTTGTAGGCACTGCACCAGACATATTAATGTATATTTCCTTCGTAATATTTGGCTCTCTAATTTTACACGTTTTACTTGCTAAACTATTTAAAATTGATAGTGATACAGTAATAATTACATCTGCGGCATTAATCTGCTCACCTCCTTTTGTTCCTGTTATTGCCGGTGCTATAAAGAATCGGGAGATAATTGTATCAGGTTTAACAGTAGGAATTATAGGTTATGCATTAGGCAACTACCTTGGATTTGTAGTTGCTCAAATATTACATAACCTTTAAAATATATTAAAATGGTAGAAATTGAGTTTATTTTATACGTTTCGGATCAGCAAAAAAGTAAGGATTTTTATCAACAATTATTAAATATTAGACCAAGTTTGGATGTTCCTGGGATGACAGAGTTTAAACTGAAAGAAGGGGTTAAATTAGGACTAATGCCGGAAAACAGTATTGCTAAAATACTACAAGATAGAACTGCTCATCCTAAAGAAGGGCAGGGGATTCCAAGGTGTGAATTATACTTGGTTGTTGAAAATGCGAAGGAACTTATTAATAAAGGAATCCAACTTGGATGTAAAGAAATTAGCAAATTATGTAATCGAGACTGGGGTGATAAGGTCGGGTATATCTCGGATATAGACGGACATATAATTGCATTTGCAGAAAGAGGATAAAAAAATCATTGACAGAATCTCTGCCAATGATTTGTTACGTAAGTTTTTTTCTTTTAAAATCCGCTTAAATCCATTAACACGGTTGGTATCAATAATAAAAAACCAAGTATTATCATAATAACCATAAATGGTGCAATCCATCTTACCCATTTATCATAAGGTATTTTTGCTACTCCTAAAACACCTATTAGCACACCGGATGTAGGTGTGATCATATTTGTAAACCCATCACCAAACTGAAATGCCATTACTGTTGCTTGTCTGGAAATACCAATCAGATCTGAAAAGGGAGCCATAATAGGCATTGTTAAAGCAGCCTTTGCACTACCCGATGGTATAATGATGTTTATAAAGGTTTGTATGATATACATAATACCAATAGAACCAACTTTGCCCATACTTTGCATTGATTGCGATACAGAGTAAAGAATAGTATCAATAATTTTACCTTCTTGTAAAACTATAATTATACCACCTGCAAGCCCTACAATTAAAGCAGCAGAAGCAATGTCTTTTGCTCCTTCTAAAAATAAATTGGTAATCTTATTGGGTGATTTATTATTAGCAACTCCAGATGCAAGCCCCATCACAAAGAAAAGAGTTGCAATTTCCATTACATACCAACCATAACCCATTACACCTACAATCAGGAATAAAATAGTAAACATTAAAATGTTTAAAATAAAAAAGTGAACAGATTTGCGCAACATAAGTGGTCCAAGAATAATAAAGATTGCTGTAAGTGCAGGTATTATTGGAATTGTTGTTGAGGAGTTTCCTATGGATAACGTGGTTTGAACGTGAATGGCCGAAAAAATTACTAATATTACCGAAATTAAACCATATACGATCCAGGCCGATTTTGGTGTATAATATTTCATGTGTTCAGCATCTATATGCTCCTTAGTTCTCCAGTTTTTGTTATCGTCTTCATAAACCAGTGATGATTGGGGATTCTTTTTTACCTTTTTAGCATATCTTATCACATAAATTATCCCAACGCTATTTAATACAATCCATGTAAAAAAGCGGTATTCAATACCTGTAAACAAAGGAATTCCTGACAAGCCTTGTGCAATTCCAATAGTAAATGGATTCAATAAAGCCCCGGCAAAACCTAAACCTGCGGCAACAAAACACATATTAACTCCAACAATGGAATCATACCCCATCGATAAAGCCAGGGGAACAAAAATGATAATAAAGGCAATGGTTTCTTCACTCATTCCAAATACTGCTCCAAAAATCGAAAACATGATCATTATTAACGATATAATTATGTTTTCTATTCCAAGGAATTTGAAAAGCTTTACATGCTCAACTTTCTTGGTTTTTTTAAGAAAAGTAAATATTCCAACATCAATCGCTTTACTATCATTCATAATCCAGAATGCACCACCAATCATTAATATAAATACAATGATATCTGCCTTATCAACAAATCCATCGAAAAAGGAAGAGAATATCTCCCAGGTTTGTGGTTCATTATCCGTATAGTGAAATGAATCTTTTACAATGACCTCTTTTTCAGTTCCATCAGCCAAAGTAATGGTTTCGCGGTCAAACTCTCCTCCAGGTACAAACCAGGTAAGTACTGCGGATAATATGATGATAAAAAATACAATAACGTATGTGTGTGGTATTGCTCTTTTCTTTTTCATTTAATTCAGTTTTATTTTAAGATTTGTAAAAATAGGATATTAGTTATACAACAGAAAATTTTTTGCTTATATCACAATGAATTTTGTATTTTCGTACCAAATCTAAATACAAGAAAACTTTCTATGAGTTTATTAATAAAGAATATAAAATGCCTCGTAAATACTGAAAAAAATCCAGTCAAATGGGTTGCAGGAAAAGATATGCAGAAATTAAATACCATCGAAGATGCATATCTTATAATTGAAGGTGAAAAAATAGCTGATTTCGGTAAAATGAGTGATCTTAATTTAACAGACTTCAATGGTGATCAGGTGAATGCCTCAGGAAAAATGGTCTTCCCATCATTTTGCGATTCACACACGCATTTGGTTTATGCAGGTAGTCGCGAAATTGAATATGGAGATAAAATTAGAGGTTTGTCTTATGAAGAAATTGCAAAAAGAGGTGGAGGTATTCTAAATTCTGCCAAATTGTTACATAGTACTTCAGAAGATTCTCTTTACGAGCAAGCCTTGCATAGAATTAATGAAATAATTGGATTTGGAACAGGCGCTGTTGAAATAAAAAGTGGCTATGGCTTAACGGTTGAAGATGAGTTAAAAATGCTGCAGGTAATAAAGCGTTTGAAAGAGACAACACCAATTACCATTAAATCAACTTTTTTGGGAGCACATGCTGTACCTGCAGAATATAAGAACAAACAAGATGCTTATGTTGATTTAGTGATTAATGAAATGATCCCGCAGGTTACAGCAGAGGATTTAGCTGATTATATTGATGTATTTTGTGATAAAGGTTTTTTTACTGTAGAACAGACCGATCGTATTTTAATGGCAGGTCTAAAATATGGATTACGACCTAAAATTCATGCTAATGAATTAGATTTTTCCGGAGGAATTCAGGTTGGTGTTAAATACAATGCCCTTTCTGTAGACCATTTGGAATTTACAGGAGATGACGAAATTAAAGAACTGTTAGATTCAGAAACAATGCCAACATTATTGCCTGGTGCTGCATTTTTCCTTGGAATGATTGATCCACCGGTTCGGAAGATGATTAATGCAGGTTTGCCAATTGCTTTAGCTACAGATTATAATCCTGGTTCATCCCCTTCAGGCAACATGAAATTTATAATGTCTTTGGGAACCATAAAATTAAGAATGCTTCCCGAAGAAGTAATAAATGCATCAACAATAAATGGTGCTTATGCCATGGGTATTAATGAAACACATGGTAGTATTGCAAAAGGTAAAATAGCCAATGTATTTATTACAAAAGAAATCCCTACATATGATTTTATGCCATATGCATACACAAGTAACTTAATCGATCAGATTATTCTAAATGGAAAGATTATTTAATTCAAGAATGCTTATTTGTAAATCCTCTATACCAAAAGTAAAGAAGATAAATAGCATTCGTTATCCATAGATTTTTATTTGCTATATAATATAAGGTATAAAATGAATAATAATATAAATTGTAAAATCCAAAATTAAAGATATAATGAAACAACTAATAGAATGTGTCCCGAATTTTAGCGAAGGGAACAATATGGATATCATCAAACAAATCACAAACGAAATAGAATCGGTTGAAGGCGTTAGCCTGTTAGATGTAGACCCAGGTCAAGCAACAAATAGAACTGTAGTTACTATAGTAGGAACACCTGATGAAGTTTGTGAAGCTGCTTTTTTAGCTGTTAAAAAAGCTTCAGAAGTAATTGATATGAGAAACCACAAAGGTGCTCATCCGCGATTTGGGGCAACAGATGTTTGTCCATTAGTTCCAGTAGCCAACATAACTATGGAAGAAACAGTTGAGTATGCTAGGAAGTTAGCAAAACGAATTGGAGATGAATTAAATATACCTATCTATTGTTATGAGAACGCAGCTTTAATAGAGGAAAGAAGAAACTTAGCAGTTTGCAGAGCAGGAGAATATGAAGGCTTAAAAGAAAAGTTAGCTAAACCTGAGTGGAAACCGGATTTTGGTCCAGCCCAATTTAATGCAAAATCGGGTGTTACTGCTGTTGGAGCAAGGGATTTCCTTGTTGCATACAACGTAAACTTAAATACAACATCTACACGACGTGCCAACTCTATTGCATTTGATGTTCGTGAAAAAGGGAGAGTAAAAAGAGAAGGTAATGCATTAACAGGAAAACCAGTATTAGATGATAAAGGAAATAAAGTTTGGGAACCAGGCTCACTAAAATGTGTAAAAGCCATAGGATGGTTTATTGATGAATACGGTATTGCGCAAATTTCAATGAATCTAACAAATATTAGCGTAACTCCTGTTCATGTAGCTTATGATGAGGTTTTTAAGAAAGCACTTGAAAGAGGTATTCGTGTTTCTGGATCCGAACTAGTTGGTTTAATTCCATTGCAGGCAATGATCGATGCTGGTAAGTATTTTTTAAGAAAGCAAAAAAGATCTGTTGGTATACCGGAAAAAGAAATCATTAAAATTGCTGTCAAATCTTTAGGACTTGATGATCTTTATGAATTCAAACCGGAAGAAAAGATCATTGAATACAAGCTTGCAGCGGATGAAAAAAAGAAAAAGCTTATTGATATGAATTTAGCAGAGTTCACAGATGAAACAGCATCAGAATCGCCTGCTCCCGGTGGAGGTTCAGTTTCTGCTTATATGGGTGCCATGGGAGTTGCTTTAGGAACAATGGTTGCGAACTTATCATCTCATAAAAGAGGATGGGACGATCGCTGGGAAGAATTTTCTGAATGGGCCGAAAAGGGAATGAAATATCAATCCGAATTAGTTAGATTAGTTGATGAAGATACTAACGCATTTAACAAAATTATGGATGCATTCGGCTTACCAAAGAAAACAGAAGAAGACAAAGCTCTTAGAAAACAAGCTATACAGGATGCAACAAAGAATGCAATATTGGTGCCATTTAAAGTTATGGAGGTTGCATACAAAGCTTTGGAAGTAATTAAAGCTATGGCCGAAATAGGAAATCCTAATTCTGTATCGGATGCAGGAGTGGGGGCATTAGCAATACGATCTTGTATTAAAGGTGCTTTTTTAAACGTAAAAATCAATTCTGGAGACCTGGAAGACAAAACCTTTGTGCAGACCGTTAGCGAAAAAGCAAAGGATATTGACAAAAAAACAGAGGAATTAGAGAAAGAAATATTAAGTATTGTAGAAAGTAAGCTATAGCAAAGCTTTCTGACGCATTTTATATGTAAACGCTATTGCTGTATATATTATAAAGCCTGGGATATCTGAAATTCCGGGCTTTTTCTATTTATTTATTATCGATAATAACATAACCGAGAATTTTATTGATTTTTAATAAAAAATGTTTCAAAATGTTGATTATTGTTAAAAAAAGTTAAGTTTATTAATGAAAGATTTTTTTGTTTATTGCATTTTTTTCATACATTAGCGGGGAAGAATATTTTTATATTAACTATTTATGAACCTAAAATTTTTATCTATGAAGAAATTAACAATTTTTCTTGCATTCTTGTTGTTTGCTGGTTTTACCGTGCAGGCACAAATGCAAATCTCGGGTAAGGTAACCGGCACAGAAGACGGTCTATCTATCCCTGGGGTATCGGTAGTAGTAAAAAATAACGCAACTATTGGTACTACTACAAACGTTGATGGAGAGTATTCATTAACAGTACCTAGCGAAGCTGAAGCTTTAATCTTTAGTTTTGTTGGTATGAAAACTCAAGAAGTACTTATTAATGGTCGTTCTGTAATTGATGTGCAGATGGAAGCTGAGGTTCTTGAGATGGATGCAGTTGTTGTAACAGCATTAGGTATTTCAAGAGAGCAAAAGTCTTTAGGATATTCTGTGCAGCAGGTTAACGGAGCAGCTTTAAACGAAGCAAGTCAAACGGATGCATTAAGCGCACTTCAAGGACGTGTAGCTGGTGTTCAGATCCGATCTACTACTAACATGGGTGGATCAAGCAAGATTATGATTCGTGGTGCTTCTTCTATGTTAGGAGACAACAATCCATTAATCGTTGTTGATGGTGTTCCAGTTGATAACTCTAACTATAATACTACAAGTACTCAGTCTGGTGGTGGTGGAGTTGACTATGGTAACATGTTAAATGACATTAACCCAAGTGAGATTGAAAGTATGTCTATCTTGAAAGGAGCTGCAGCTGCACTTTATGGATCTCGTGCTGCGAATGGTGTAATTTTAATTACAACCAAGAAAGCAAAACAAGGTAAAGAAGGGTTCAGCGTAGACTTTAGTTCAGGAGTTGATTTTGAGCAAGTTTATTTATTACCAAATCTTCAGAGAAAATATGGTGGTGGAGCTACTATAGACGATGCAGATGGTGGAGTAAATGGATTTGAGCAAGTTAACATTGGTGGAACCAACTATTTAGTTCCTCAATATGCTGTTGATGAGAGTTGGGGACCACGTTATGACGAAAACATTAACGTACTTCATTGGGATGCATTCTCTCAAGAAAGTTATCCTGATCAGTATCTACAAGCAAGACCTTGGGTAGCACCAGCGAATGATGTAGAAACATTCTGGGATTTAGGTATTATGTATAAGAATAACATAGGTATTTCTAAAACAGGAGAAAACTATGGTGTACGATTTGCTTATACCAATACTACAGGAGAAGGTACTATGCCAGGTTCAGAAATGAACAAGAATGCATTCAAATTAGCAGCTAATGCTAACTTAACTGAAAAATTATCAGTGAATGCAGCTTTAAATTTCTCTAAGAATTATACTAAGGGTCGTCCAACTATTGGATATGATGACAACAGTGTAGGACAAAAGTTCTTCCAGTGGGGTCAAAGACAATTAGACTATGATAAATTGAGAGATTACAAAAATGATGATGGAACTCAAAGAGCATGGAACAGAATAGCATGGGATGATGCAACTCCAATGTATTCAGATAACCCATACTGGACAGCTTATGAGAACTATCCTGAAGATACAAGAGACAGATTCTATGGTAATGTTAACTTAGCATACCAAATTACTGAAGATTTATCAGTAAATGGTGGTGTTTATGGTGATACTTATACTTTCTATACAAGAGAAAGAATTTCAGTAGGATCTCAGGCTCAAGATTTATATCGCGAGATTGTTCGTAACCGTTCAGAGTACAACTACGAATTGAGATTAAACTATGATAAAGAATTAGGTGATGTTAATTTAGGATTAATCGCTGGTGGAAACCGTCGTGATGTTAGATATGACAGAAACAACGGTGTAACTTCAGGTGGATTAATCGTTCCTGGTATCTTTTCATTAACTAACTCAAATGATGATCCAATTTTGGATGATTATACAGAAGAAAAGCAAGTGAACAGTTTATTCGGACAGGCAAGTATTAGCTATGCTCGTTTCTTGAATGTTGATATATCAGCAAGAAATGACTGGTCATCAGCACTTCCAGAAGATGAAAATTCATATTTCTACTATGGTATTGCAGGTAGTTTTGTAGCTACAGAGATTTTTGACATACCTTATGTTGATTTAGCAAAACTTAGAGGTGGTTATACTCAGGTAGGTAACGATACAGATCCTTACAGAGTAATGAAGACGTATTATTACGATCCAGATGGTGGATTCCAGGGAGCGCCAAGATTATTCATTAACAATGAACTTCCAAATTCAGGCTTAAAAGCTGAAACAACTACAACATTTGAGGTTGGATTAGACCTTACTATGTTTGTAAACAGATTTGATTTAGGTGTTACTTATTTTAACAAGCTTACCAAAGATCAAATCATAAGTCTTGAAACTTCAAAAGCTGCTGGTTATGACGGAAAAGTAATCAACGCTGGTGAATTATCAAGTAAAGGATGGGAAGTTGAATTAGGTGGTATGCCAGTTAAAACGAACGATTGGCAATGGCACATTCAATTGAACTACACTACTTCAGAAATGGTTGTAGAAGAGTTGTATGGCGATTTAGAATCTCTTGATATAGTAAGAGCTCCATTTGGTGGTGTTTATCTTAGAGCAAGTGTTGGTGAAGAGTATGGCCAGTTATGGGGATATGATTACCTTTATGACGATAATGGAAACAAAGTATTAACTTCAGGTGGTTATTATCAAACTACTAACAATTT
>PKTC01000435.1 GCA_002869305.1 Marinilabiliales bacterium | reverse complement strand
TTATGTTACTTCAGATACAATTGTTGAGAGCGAAGCCTTTGAGAGGGCAACTTCAGTTTATTTGGTAGATAGGGTTGTCCCCATGATTCCCGAGAAGCTCTCAAATCAGATATGTAGTTTACGACCAGACGAAGAAAAACTTTGCTACAGTATCGTTTTTGATTTGGATAATAATGGCGATATATTAGATCAGTGGATAGGAAGAACCGTTATAAAATCCGACCGAAGATTTAGTTATGAAGAAGCTCAAGAAATTATTGAGGGAGGAAAAGGAGATTTCAAAGACGAGTTGCTGTTGTTGAATGATTTAGCTCAAAAGATAAGGGCCAGGAGATTTAAAAATGGTGCCATTTCATTTGAAAGGGTAGAAGTTAAATTTAATATTGATGAAAAAGGAAAGCCTTTAGGTGTATACTTTAAAGAGCACAAAGAATCGAACCAGCTAATAGAAGAGTTTATGTTATTGGCCAATAAAAGAGTAGCCGAATATATTGGGCAGGTTAAAAAAGGACAATTTGCAAAAACCTTTGTGTATCGAATTCATGATAAACCTGACCCAGAAAAATTAGAAAAGTTTGCTCAGTTCATTCAACGATTTGGATATAATATTAATACAACTGGACAAAAAAACATTACAACTTCAATTAACGATTTGTTAGATGAAGTGCAAGGAAAGAAAGAACAAAATGTAATTGAAACTTTAGCGGTGCGTTCAATGGCCAAAGCGGTGTATTCCACAAAAAATCTGGGGCACTATGGATTGTCATTTCCTTATTATACACATTTTACTTCACCTATTCGTCGTTATCCGGACATGATGGTTCATAGACTTTTAACTGAATATATGAATGGTGCAAAAAGCAAAAACAAGAATAAATACGAGGAAATGTGCAAACATACTTCAGAAATGGAAAGGAGAGCTGCTGAAGCAGAAAGAGCTTCTATTAAATATAAGCAGGTAGAATTTATGAAAGATCATGTGGGAGACGAGTTTGAAGGAATTATTTCTGGAGTTACCGAATGGGGATTCTATGTCGAGCTAAACGATAGTAAGTGTGAAGGACTCGTTCACATAAGGGAATTAGATGATGATTATTACTTCTTTGATGAGGATAATTACGCTATAATTGGTAAACGCAATAAAAAAACATACCAATTGGGAGACCCGGTTACCATTCAAATTTTAAGAGCCGATTTAGAGAAAAAACAGCTTGATTACACATTGGCTTAATAGGTTATTTTGAAAACACTAATATTACACCCAGCCCTATCGCTGGGTTTTTTATGAATTCGATTTATCATACCAAATCAGAACATTGGAAAAAAAGGTTCGAAAGGCTTTGAGGTTCTGATTATATACTCTAAATTTGGAATATGAACTAAAAATATTCGAAAAATGATCAAGGAACATATTCAAAAAAAGCAAAAAGCAATTAAATATAAAATTGTAGGTATTGCTTCTACAGTTTTTAGTCGCTTCGGATTTAAAAAAGCAACTATGGACGATATAGCTCGTGCAGCTGGCATGGGAAAGAGCTCAATTTATTATTACTTTAAAAGTAAGGAAGATATATTTGAAGCTGTTGTAAAAAAGGAGGCTCATGCTTTAAGTCTAGAACTTGAAGAAAAGGTAATTAATGTGAATGATAGCCCAAAAAATAAAATTAGAAATTATACTATTATTCGAATGAAGTATTTAAAAGAAATGGTGAATTTCTATGAGGCACTAAAGAATGATTATTTGGGAAATTTAGCATTTACGGAGAGAATAAGAAGAAAATATGATATTGAAGAACAGCAAACCATAAAATCTATATTAGAAGAAGGAGTGAATCAGGGAACTTTTAATTTGACTAATACAAAATTCGCTGCTTTAGCCTTTGTAACTTTTCTAAAAGGTCTCGAAACAACAATGCTTATTGACGAGGAGTTCGATATGAAAAGCTTAGAGAAAAACCTCGACGACATTCTGCATATTTTATTTTATGGAATGATAAAATAAAAAAATGTAGTGCTTAATTAAAATCATTCATAATTTAATTTCAAAAAATGTTATCTTGGCATTTATTACAAACTAAAAAATCGAAGTTATGAAAATTAAAGTATTTTTTATTTCTCTTTTGCTAAGTTTATTCATTACTCCAAATGTAATTGCTCAAGATGCTGATAAAGTTCTGGGCTATTGGTTAACTCAGGATGGTGATTCACAAGTCAAAATATTTAAAGCAAAAAATGGAAAGTATTACGGAGATATAAAATGGTTAGAAAATCCAAACGAAGAAGATGGAACAACAAAATTGGATAAACATAATGATGATCCTGAATTGAAAAAAAGACCAGTTTTGGGCCTACAATTATTAAAGTCATTTAAATATGATGAGGACGATAAAGAATGGGTTGATGGAACAATTTATGATCCAAAGAACGGTAAAACATACAAGTGTTTTATGTGGTTTGAAGAAGGTGATGATATAACACTTCATGTTAAGGGTTTTATTGGTTTTTCTTTGCTTGGAAGAGAAGTTGAGTGGAAAAGAGAGGAAAATCTTAGAGAATAAAAGCAATAAAATAATTTATTAGCCCGCCTTTAGCGGGCTTTTTTATATCTAAATAATGACAAAACAAGAAATAATTAACGAAACCATTGATTTTGTTAAAGAAAGAATGGCGGATGATAGCTCGGGGCATGATTGGTGGCATGTATATCGAGTATGGAATATGGCCAAGAAACTCAACAAAAAAGAGGGCGGAGATTTATTTATCATTGAAATGTCAGCATTACTTCATGATGTGGCCGATTGGAAATTTAATGAAGACGAAGAAAGGGGTATACAATTAATAAATAATTGGCTAGAGCAGTTTGAATTATCAGAAAGTAATATTCTGCGGATTTTAAATATTATCAGAAATGTTTCTTTCAAAGGAGCCGGAGTAAAGGATAAAATGATATCTATCGAAGGTATGATTGTTCAAGATGCAGATCGATTAGACGCAATTGGTGCAATTGGAATAGCTAGAACGTTTGCATTCGGAGGAAATTTTGGAAGCCCAATGCATAATCCAGAAGTAAAAGCTCAAAATCATAGTAGTTTCGAAGAATATAAAAATGCAAAAGGAACCACGATAAATCATTTTTACGAAAAACTGCTATTTCTTAAAGATCGAATGAATACTAATGCTGCTAAAGAAATGGCTGCGAAAAGACACAACTACATGGAAAATTTTCTAAAACAATTTTACGATGAGTGGGATAGTATAAAATAGTATTCTTAAATTAGAGTAATGATTTGTTTATATGAGAATAGTTACTCAGTATCTTACAGATTTATTTAATCTTTTTTTTCCCAACTTATGTCTTGTTTGCAATTCTCATCTTGTGAACCAGGAAGAATTAATATGCACTAAATGTTTATATAACTTGCCAAAAACAGGGTATCATCAAGAAATTGACAATCCAGTATCACAGTTATTTTGGGGTCGTACAAAAATAGAATATGCAACAGCATATTTCACTTTTAGTAAAGGTAGCAGATATCAAGATTTAATGCATAAATTTAAATATCATGGAAGTAAAGAAATTGGATACGTTTTAGGCAAAGCATTCGGTAATCATATTAGAGAAAGCGTTTTTAATGAAGTAGATGTTATAGTTCCAGTTCCTTTGCATAAAAGTAAACTTAAAAAGAGAGGCTATAACCAGAGCGAATGGATTGGGATGGGATTGTCAGAGGCACTCCAAGTTCCATTAGATATTATTTCTTTTATTCGTTTAGTGGCGACAGAAACGCAAACAAGGAAATCGAGATTTGAGCGTTGGAAGAATGTGGAGAACATTTTTAGTATTACCAATAAGGAGGCCTTAACAGGGAAACATATTCTATTGGTGGATGATGTGGTAACTACAGGCTCTACTCTGGAAGCCTGTGCGAATGTATTACTTGATCTTGATAATACCAAAGTAAGCATAGCAACTCTAGCGGTAGCGTAATAGAAAAGGCTTAAACAAGGTTACATTTTTTCTAAAATTCTCCCCAACGTTTTGCATTAGTTTCAAAACCAGCCAAATCCAGCACTCGGTTAATAACCGTTGAGACTACTTCATCAATATTCTGTGGCTTTGAATAAAATGAAGGAGTGGCTGGACAAATGATTCCTCCAGCCAGTGTGATGGTTTCCATATTCCTTATGTGTATTAAGTTGTAAGGAATTTCCCTGGGTACAAGAATAAGATTTTGTTTTTCTTTTAGAATAACATCAGCAGCACGCGTTATTAAATCGTCAGAAACACCACTGGCAATTCTTCCCAATGTTCCCATAGAACAGGGGCAAACAATCATTGTATCAAACTGAGCTGAACCCGATGCAAAAGGAGCATAAAAATCATTGGGTTCATATTGCTTAAATGGATAATTCAAAAAAGATTTATCTCCCAATTCGTATTCCCATATTTCTTTAGCATTTTTGGAAAATACCAGCCCTATGTCCGAAATTTGATCTTTTAATCCAGTTAATTTGTCGAGTAATGATCTGGCATAAATAGATCCGCTTGCACCGGTAACGGCTATTATTATTTTATGTGCTTTTTTCATTTTCCAAAATTTGCTATTTGATAGTAAACAGCAAAGCTTAGTGCATTGTTGTATTGACCTCGATTTAAATAATAGGTTTGGTCTCCCGGATGATCTCTCACTGGCAATATTGAATAGTTGAACCTGATATTAAAATAAAACTTTTCTGAAAATTGATATTCTATTCCAGCTAATCCTGAGAATTCAAATTCGTTAAAAGCCGGATCTGCAGGTTCATCTCCAATTTTATCTTTATCTTCGGTTGCTTTTTGCAAATACCCTGCAGCTAGGCCAATATTAGCATTGAATTTGCCTAAAAAGCGATATTTAAGAAAAAGAGGCATTTCAATGTAATTTAATTTTGAAACATAAAATGCACTCTGGTCTTTTTCGTCTGATCTGCTTCCTTTTTGTATATATTTTAATTCTAATTGTGCATCAATATACTTATTGAGCTTTGCATTGGTGTATATTCCAAAAGATAAACCAGCTTTATTATAACCACCCCATTGGTCACCATCTAATTGTGATGCCGATAATCCAGCAAAGATTCCTCCTCCAAAGGTTTGTGCAAAACTCACCTGAAAGCACAGAAAACAAATACCTAACAAAATTATTTTCTTCATTATTATCAATTATTTGGATTCTAAATTTACTTAAAAAAATATTATCAAATAAATTGAATTAATACATCATTTAATAATTGAGATAAAAAGATATTTAAATACATTTCTATAAAAATCATTGTATGTGTTCAAGTAAAATCATAAATTGGGCATTTAAAATAATTTATTAACCTCAAAATTTATTACCCGATGAAAAATTTTTTACACCCAGTAATTTTATTGCTTTTTATTTTCACGCTTTTTTATAGTATAGAATCTTCAGCACAGTGCTCAGCCGGTGAAGAAGAAGTAACGGTTAAAATCCACACCGATAAGTGGGGCTCTGAAATAACCTGGAACCTAAAAGCAGGGTCGGAGACTTTATTGTCTGGTGGTCCATACGCAGATGGGTCTGAGATTGATGACATTCAAAGTGTTTGCGTTACAGAAGTCACTGTATTAACGTTCGATATAAAGGATTCATATGGTGATGGAATTTGTTCTGGAAGTGGCGATGGATATTATCAGATTATAGCATATGATTTTATATTCAAAGAAAATTGTAATTATGGGCGCGGCGAAACCTATACTTTCACGCTGGAGTCTCCTTCGGATTTAGATGGAGAGTTATCTGGAATTAATTTTAGTGATTATATTTCGCAAGAATATACTTTAAAAGGAGTATTGTACAATAATGGATTAACAGACATTACATCCATTGATTTGAGTTGGCAAATAAATAACGGAACAATTAATAAGCAAACAATAACAGGATTTTCTGTTTCATCTAATCAGTCTTTAGAAATAGAACATCCAACACAAATACAGTTTGCCGACTCCTTAATTTCTGAAGAAATAACAATTTGGATTTCAAATCCAAACGCATTAACAGATGAAAACACTTCAAATGACACCATAATAAAAGCAGTTGAAGTGCTTGATGAGTGGGTTAATAGGAGAGTTCTTATAGAGCATTTTACAAATGCTTCTTGTGGTCCTTGTGCTTCTCAAAATCCTACTTTAAGGGCTCTCATGGAAGATGGAGATAATCCGGATAAAATAGCTCATATCGCTTATCATACCAGCTGGCCGGGAACCGATCCAATGTACACGTTTAACGACAATAATGGAGAGGGGGATACACGGGTTTCTTTTTATGGTGTATCTGGAGTACCTGATGCTGTGGTTGGAGGAAATAACTACCAGGGAGGTCCTGCCGGGATAAGTCAAAATATTATAGATGAAGAGTACTCAACTCCCGGGTTTTTTAAAGTTTTATTAGAACAAGAAATAATTGCTGATACTATTTTCATTGATGTTAAGTTAATTGCCTTGAAAGATCTCACATCGAATTCTTTGAAAGCACATATTGCACTAACCGAATATTTGGAATATGAATCGGCTCCTGGAAGTAATGGTGAAAAGATGTTTGAAGATGTTATGAGAACTATGTTAACGGGACAGGAGGGTTATGATTTGGAACCAATAAGTGCCTACGACACAGCCAAAATAGCGCTAAAAAAGCAATTCGATGGTTTTGAAATTGATGAACCAAGAATACTAATTTTTGTGCAAGATGAAAGTGACAATGATATTTTAATGGCATATAAACTTGATGAAAATTTTGCACCTCCCGGAGTAAAGACAAATGTTATCAATGGAATGACAGATTTTATTATTGATGAAATGTTAAGCTTTACTTTTAATGATTCTTTGAGGAATGTAGATGATAGCGAAATAACTGATTTATCTTCGATAATTAGTTTCAAGGAAGATAATAGTTCAGGAGTTGATGTGTCTGCTGATATATCCATAAGTGACGATAAAACAAAGATCACAATTGCACCAGATAATTGGCTTGAAGAGGATAAAACATATTTCTTATCTATTCAACCTCTAGAAAATGATTACAACATTAGCTTTAATGAAAAGCTATATTTTTTTACAACTGCAATTATAGCAAATCCAACGGCTACGTTTTCGATTGACGATAACGAAACCGCGATCGATGTGGATACAGAACCACAAATAGTATTTTCTGATTCAGTCAGATTACTTAATGATACTGAATTAATTGATCCAACTTCTTTGATTGTATTTAAAGAAACGAATGAAACAGGAACAGATGTGGATTTTTCTGCAACAATTGATAGTGATAAAGATTTAATTACAATCACTCCAGCTGAAAAATTAAAATTAAATCAAAAGTATTATCTGGCTATAAAAGCTGAAGTTGAAAATCGATATAATAAGGCATTGGAAGAGAAATCCATAAGTTTCACTACCGATATTACAGATGGCATTGAGGATTTGATTGCTAAATATGAATTAAAGGCTTATCCAATACCATGTTCAAAAAATCTAAATATTAATTTAAATCTTCAGGATAATTCTAATACAATTATTGGAATTTATAACATATCGGGACAACTTGTTAAAGAGTGGAATAAAGGCAACATGAATTCTGGCAATCAAGTAATAAACTTGAACTTAGAAAACATTGAAGCTGGACTATATATTGTAAGCCTAAGAATTGGTGAGGACTTCGTGACTAAAAAAATACAAGTTATTAAATAAGAAAAGTAAATAAGAATTGACATCAGGATGATATATTTTCATCCTGATATTTAAAAAATTATAATAATGAAAAAGTTGTTATTTGTAACGCTAGCTTTTATGCTAACAAATATAATATGGGCACAAGATATACCCTCAGTGCAAATAAAAGATTTAAATAATAAAAATATTCTGTCTAAAGATTTGTTTAAAGGAGAAAACATGGTAATTCTAAGTTTTTGGGCAACCTGGTGCAAACCATGTATAAAAGAATTAGATGCTTACAACGAAAACATTGAAGAATGGGCAGAAGAAACGGGAGTGGAATTAATAGCCATTTCAGTAGATAATACAAGAAGCATGAGTAGAGTTGCCCCTTTTGTTAATGGAAGGGGTTGGGAAAACATACAGTTTTATTTGGATCCTAACGAAGATTTTAAACGGGCAATGAATGTTGTTAATATTCCACATACTCTTTTGCTCGATAGAGAAGGAAATATTTTATGGCAACACAATTCTTATACCGAAGGAGATGAATACGAGCTGTATGATGTTATAAAAGAACAAACAAAATAGGAGATGGCTACGATTAAAAATTTATTAGGATTAGGTTTTGTAATTCTATTCTCTTGTTCAATTTCAAAAGCTCAAAATAACGAGGGACAAGTTCACGGAAATGTACAAATAGATGCACAAGTGTATAAAACTGATTCTATTATTGGTGCAGAAGTTCCTCCTTCGAGAATGGGATTCAATTCATATGCAAATTTAAATTATACCAAAGGTAATTTTACTGCAGGATTAAGGTATGAAGGTTATATGAACGCAATGCTAGGGTACGACGAGGAATATAATGATGTTGGAATTCCTATTCGTTATATTAGTTATAGAAGTGATGAGCTGGAGATTACTGTCGGTAGTTTTTATGATCAGTTTGGAAACGGATTAATCTTTAGATCCTACGAAGACAAATCTTTAGGTTACGATAATGCCATGGACGGTATAAAGATTAAATTTAATCCTTATAAGGGAGTTTATTTAAAGGGTTTTACAGGAAAGCAAAGAAAGTATTTTGATTTAGGTCCTGGGATTATTCGCGGAATTGATGGAGAATTTTTGATTAATGATATTTTTGAATCTATGTCTGCATTAAAATCACAAGTAATACTGGGAGGTAGTTTTGTGAGTAAGTATCAAAAAGATGAAAACCCAGTTTATAATCTACCCGAAAATGTTGGGGCATTCTCAAGTAGGTTCACATTTATAAATGGTGGATTCAATTTAAATGGAGAGTATGCATACAAATATCCTGATCCTCACCCGGATGTTATTGATCAATACAATTACAACACAAAATTCGGAGATGTAATATTAGTTAATGCTACATATTCAAGAAAGGGTTTGGGAGTCTTTTTAAGTGTTAAAAGAGTTGATAATATGAGTTATAGATCTGATAGAAATGCTACCCTAAATAATCTAAATATTAATTTCATCCCATCAATTACTAAAAACCATACCTATGCGTTAGCAGCAATGTATCCATATGTAACACAGCCAAATGGAGAATTGGGTCTTCAAGGAGAAGTTATCTATAATTTTAAGAAAGAAACCTTCCTGGGAGGAAAATATGGGACTAATTTAACTGTAAATTTTTCACAAGTAAATAGCTTAAAAACAACTCCAACAGCAAATTATGAGAAATATGAATCGGAATACCTCGCGATTGGTGACGAATTATATTACAGAGACTTGAACGTTAAGGTCCATAAAAAGATAAACAATAAGTGGAAAGTAGATTTGAATTATCTGAACCTTAAATTTAATAATAATATTCTTAAGCTTATCCTGGATGAATCGGGTTCGTCAACTTTTGGAATGTTAGATGCGAATATACTAGTAGCCGATGTAAGCTATAAAATTAAGTCACGGCAAACTTTAAGATTAGAGTTACAGGGTTTGTTTACAGAACAAGATAAAGGTGATTGGGCTAGTGGATTGCTGGAATATACCCTTGCGCCAAAATGGTTTTTAGCATTTTCCGATCAATATAATTATGGAAATGAAAACGATAAAGTACATTACTTTAATATTGCAGCAGGATATAAGAAAAAAGCCAATCGAATTCAAATAGGTTATGGTCGTCAACGTGAAGGCGTTGTTTGTATTGGAGGAGTTTGCAGGAATGTTCCTGCATCCAGTGGATTTAATATTTCAATAACAAGTAGTTTTTAATTGTAGAAAAGATGAAAATATTTAAAATAATTACGCTATCAATTAGTCTTCTATTCATTTTCGGTTGCGATGATATTGAAGAACCTTTTATTCAGGAAACAAATTCTGAATGCGGAGACGCAAGCTTGCCAATTCCAATTAAACAAGTTTTAATAGAGGAATTCACAGGACATAAATGCGGATATTGTCCTCGTGGCGATGATGCAGTAGAATTATTAAAAGAACTTTATTGTGACCATGTAATTCCTGTTTCAATACACACTGGAATATTTGCAGAGGTTAACTCATCTGGCAAATATACATATGATTATAGAACAGAGGATGGAGCAGCTATTAGCGAGTATTTTGGACCAACAGAGTTTCCAAGTGCAGTGATTAATCGAAAAACGCATAATGGTAGCTTAATTTTGGGAGAAACATATTGGCTTACAGCTGTAAATGATATGCTTGAAGAAAAACCGCTTGTCGATTTTGAAATTAACACAATGTATACTTCGGGATCTAGAAATTTGGAGGTTCAAGTTGATATGATTTTTCTTGAAGCTATGAATGCTGAATTAATGTTATCTCTTTATTTTGTTGAGGATTCAATTATT
>PKTC01000491.1 GCA_002869305.1 Marinilabiliales bacterium | reverse complement strand
TATGAGTGAAAATATTATACTAAAAAAAAATCCGAGAATTGAATTTCAGCTTCTTGATACTGGATTTGAACTAATTGATGGACAAACAGAACGAAATACTGGATTTTATTCTTATGATGATGTACAATCTATTGATTTAAATAACGTTTGGTTTCCTAGACTAGCCAAATGGTTAAGACTTATTACTTGGATATTTAATGGTGTTCCATATTTTCCGGATGCAGAATCTTATAAAAAATCTAGCCTGATTATTCATTTTAGAAATACGAAATTTGGTATATGGTTAACCGATACTTATATGGCTGAAAAAGCAAAAAGGATAAAAGAGTTGCTGGACAAAAAACTAAATAAACCAGGAAACAACGAAGAAATATAGTGAGAATAGAAATAATTAAAGAAAATAAGAAGCAGTTCCTTGACCTATTGTTGTTGGCAGACGAGCAGGAAAATATGATTGACAAGTATTTGCCAAATGGGGACTTGTTTGCTTTATATGATGATGATTTGAAAACTGTTTGCGTTGTAGTGCCTATAAATAATGAAACTTGCGAACTAAAAAATATAGCCACATATGAGAAATATCAAGGCAAAGGGTACGGTAGAGCATTAATAAATTTCATTTCTCATTTCTACAAAAACAACTACAAAACAATGCTTGTTGGGACAGGTGAAACACCGACAATCTTGTCGTTTTATGAAAACAGTGGGTTTGAAGAGTCATATAGAGTAAAGAATTTTTTTACAGACAATTACGACCACCCAATGTTTGAAGAAGGAATACAACTTGTTGATATGATTTATCTTAAAAAGGATTTATAGGAATAGCAGGGTTGTATTAAAACAAAAATAGAAAAGGTTTTTATAAAAGCACTACCGTTAACAGTACATCAGACTGCATACGGGTGTTTACTCGCCTTTGGCTAGCGAGACCACTATGCTTAATTGGTGAGTTCTTGGAGTTTTGTTATATTTGTTTCAATATAAACGCTGACCTTGAAACACCGCAGGGTTCCTGCCCGTTTCATACCTGCTGACCGTTCTAACTAATAAAATTATTAGTAATATGAAAGAGAAAAAGTCTAAAATTACAATTCGAGAAACTAAAGAATCGAAGTTAGTTTCAATAGCTTCAGAAGCAAATCCTGAGGTTTTCTCTTCTGTGATTGATAAATGGCAATCTCTTTTAGATACCGTTGCAAAAATTGTTGATGTCCCATCTGGTTTGATAATGAAATTAAATGAAGATACAATTGAAGTTTTTTTAAAAAGTCATACGAATTGAAATCCTTATCATGCTGGAGAAAAAGCAAATTTAATTTATGGACTTTATTGTGAAACTGTAATAGGTACACAAGATGAATTAATTGTTCCAGATGCAACTAAAAGCCCTATTTGGAATATAAACAATCCTGATGTTGACATCAATATGATTTCATACTTAGGATATCCAATTAACTGGCCTGACGGAAAAGTATTTGGAACCGTTTGTTTATTGGATAATAAAGAAAACAGTTATAACGAGAACTTTAAGAAACTCCTTTATCTTACAAAAACACATATTGAATCTGATTTGCAATTAATCAGATCTAAGCAAGAATTAGAAGAATTATATTCCAACCTACAAGAAAATAGTAGTATTAGATCCAGGTTTTTATCCTTAATTTCACATGACGTACGAGGTGGAATAGGCACTCTTAATGAGTTTCTTAAACTAATTATAACCAAGTTTGAGACTTATGATAGTAAAAAACTTCAAAAAGATCTTATCTCTCTTAATCAAATGACCGATTCTGCATATGAAACATTAGAGAATTTGTTAAGCTGGTCTAAAAATGATTTACTTCATTTAGAACCTAATAAAGAGCATTTTAATATTGTAGATGTTATTGAAAACTTAATGTCATTTTTTAAGTTGTCTGTTAAAATGAAAAACATAGAAGTTCAGAAAAACTATTATGATACTAATGTTAAAGTATTTGCTGATGCAAACATGATAAGAACTTCGCTTAGAAATATAATTTCAAATGCCATTAAATACAATAAAACAAACGGTAAAATCACAATTGAGTTAAAAAAGAAAGGTAATCAAACTTGTTTGATAATTGAAGATACAGGTATTGGAATGGAAAACTTAACATTGACAAAATTGTTTTCTTATTCGGAATCACACCAACTTGAAGGAACACTAGGAGAAAGTAGTTCAGGAATAGGATTGTTTTTAACCAGGGATTTTCTTGAGAAGAATGATATTACTGTTGACGTACACAGTGAAATTGACAAAGGAACTAAATTTATACTTACAATTTAACAAGCCATAACATCGGGTCAAAATCAAACCATCCTTTTTTACCATTCTGCTCGTGAGATCGTTTCGCTAAGTTGGTGGTTTGCTGACTAAGTTTTATCTTAGTAAAATTGTTCAACAGTTAACACCGAAAACAAGGAGAACTCAGTACAAAATTTAACTCGGGAACGTTAGTTGCAATAATGAAAGAGTATTCACAAATACCTAATAAATTCAAAAATATATAAACATGGAAAAAATCATCTTTATTTTAACACTTTCGATATTTTTTACTCTTAGTTCAATTGGACAAAACCTAGGAGATTCTCCCCAAACAAAATTAGGATTCACTACAATAATAAAGTCTGAGGTTCTTGAAGATAGTCTAGAAATATTTACTCATCTTCCTTTCAATTATAAGAAGAATAAAGAATTTCCATTGGTTTTATTGCTAGATGCGAATGCCTCATTTAAAGCCTTCGCTTCATGCACAGAATTAATGGCTTATGAAAGAAGTATACCTCTTAGTATTGTTGTTGGATTTCCACAATACAAATACACCAACTATGATTCGTTAGGCGTAGAAGCTACTTTGAATTTGCTTGCTAAATTCATCGACGAAGAATTATTACCATATCTTAACTCAAAATACAATTTAACTCATACAATAATCTGGGGACAAGGTGGTTCTGGTTTGATTAGTAGTTATTTTATGCTTGAATATCCGGATCTATTTGATGGTTATATATCAGATATTCCTGATTTTAGATTAATTACCAAAAAAACAAATTCAAAAAACGCTTTTGATAAACTTAAAGATAAAAATGTGAATTATTATCTTTTCGGGAGTAAGTCAAAAGATATTTATAATGAAGCCTTCTTAAATAATTTAAAATCCAATGCTCCAAAAGGATTAAATTGGAATTTTAGTATTTCAGAAGAGCCAAACAAGGTAATTTACTTACTAAATAATTATATGCATGCAATTGAATTGTTTTTCAATGATGTAGAAGAATAATTAAGGCAACTAAAACGCCACCGAATGGCCTGCGGAAGTTTTACTCACCTACTACTCGTGAAATCGCTGCGTTAAGTTCACAAGGTTTGTAATTTAGTGTGGATTTGTTACTTTTATGTTTCATTATCACCCGTTGATAATGAAACAGGGAGGAAATCCGCACAAAATTTAACGATGAACGGTTATAAGAAATAACGAATAGAAAAATTACAAAAGGAGTTCAAACAATGAGAGCAAAAATCAGTTTGGTAACAATTTGGACAGATAATATTGAATCAATGAAAACCTTTTATAATGAAATTTTGGGTTTTAAGATTAAAAATGATCTTGGTGAGTATGTTGAATTTCAGAATACAGGAGTTCGCTTCGCAATCTGTAAGCGTTCTATTATGCATAATTATTCGGATGTATTTAAAGAAAATCACTCAGGGCAAGGATTTGAACTGGCTTTTCCTTGCGATTCAGTAGAGGCATTGGATAGAACTTATGAAAAATTATTAAGTAGTGGTGTAAAAGGGATTCATAAGCCACAAAATATGCCTTGGAATCAAAGAACGGCACTTTTTTCTGATCCCGATGGTAATATCCATGAAATATTCACCGAGTTGAATAAGGTGTGATTAGAATTATGCAAAACGTTCTATTTGTTACTTTTTAGTATCACTAACTTTCAGGTAATGGTGATACTGAAATGCGGTGGAACTATTCGCAGCTTAATACCCACGAACGTTATTAATAATAATACTGGTTCTATTAAACCATTATTTAAGCGTCGTTATTTTGCAGATAGTCAAAAAATAACATTTAGAAGCGTTTTATTCAGTTTTCGTTTAAAGAATAAGGAAATGTTCTACTTTGCAATGAAAGCTGCTCCTTTTTGTCTATCTGGGCATTTAAATGGATCTTTGTACCAATCGTCATTTTGATTATTTTTACATGTTGTAGCATTATTTAAAAGAAATGAAAGCAATTAACTTAGATATCATAACAATGCCAAAGATTGAATTACATGTACACATTGAAGGCGCTGTATCACCTAAAATATATTATTCTTTGGCTGAAAAGAATAAAATTAAATTGCCATATGATAGTTTAGAAAAATGGAAAGATTTCTTTGAGTTTAAGGATTTCTCTCATTTTATTAACGTTTATGGAACTGCTGTCTCATGTATTAAAACAGTAGAGGATATTTCACTAATCATTGAAGATTTTTATTATCATCAAAGCAAACAGAACATTATATATTCAGAAGCTTTTATAAGTGCATCTTTTTTAATAGAAAATTTTAAAATTGAAGAAATAATAGAAGCCGTCCATCATGCAATGATAGAGGGAGAAAGAAAATATAATGTTAAGGTAAATATTATTCCAGATATTGCCAGACACTTGCCTGAAAGTCAAAAGAAAGTTCTTGCATTAGTTAAAGCTGGCTTAGAAAGTGGAACTTTTATTGGACTCGGTTTAGGGGGAATGGAAATAGGTTATCCGCCACATTTATTTAAAGATACATTTAAAAAAGCAAAAAATATTGGCCTCAGATTGGTAGCTCATGCAGGAGAAGCAGTTGGAGCAGAAAGTATTAAAAATGCAATTCATGAGTTAGGTGTTGAAAGAATTGGTCACGGAATTCGTTGTGTTGATGATGAGCTCTTGATGACTTTTTTAAAAGAAAAACAAATTCCTTTAGAGATTTCGCCAACTAGTAATTATCATTTAGGAGTAATTAATAAAAAAGAAAAACATCCAATCAGAAAAATGTTTGATAAAGGTTTATTGTGTACTGTTAATACAGATGATCCAGTTATGTTTTCAACAACTCTTTCAAAAGAATATGATTTACTAGCAAATCAAGGATTTACAATTGAAGAACTTTATGAACTAAACACCAATGCAATAACTTCAAGTTTTCTTGACACTCAAGAAAAATCCGACCTTTATAAAATCCTGAACGAACACAAAATTACTTACAACATCAGGTCATAAAACATGCGAGGATTTATACTTTTTATTTTGGTATGTCTATAAATCAATAATCTTTATTAGCGGTTTGATATTATATTATAATTCGTGTGGCTGCTTCAAGATGTTTAAGATCAAAAATAATGATTGCTAATTCAGGAAATTCATAAGCTGCAGAAAACATAAATGTTCTATCAAGAAGGTCTTCCCAATGCCCTGTTATTCTTGATGATTCATGAATATGACCGTGTAATGTTAACAAAGGCTGTTTTTCTTTAATAAATCGTTGAATTGCAATGCTTCCTACATGAACATCTGGTGATACATGATCTATCACCACATCATCTAAATCAGCTCGATCTAGGTTTGACTTATAAGGTGGTGAATGAAATAGAAATATTGCTTTCTCCTGATTATCCTGACCAGCTAACAAATGAAGATCATTATAAATAGTTGCATACTCAACATCCTCATTTTCTTCAATAGACCGTATTCCTTCTGTTGGATAAATACAACCAGGATCTATATACCGTGAAACATCATATCGTTCCCAATCTTTTAATAAAAAAGGGGTTGGTGGAATATTTGCATATCCATAAAAAACATAATTATTATAAATAATCTTTCTATTGTGAATATACTCCCACATATTATATTCCTGTCCTTTAATAATCTTACTTTCTTTAATCTTTGGATCGTCATTCCCCAGTATGATAAATACTTTTGGATATCGGTTTTTTAATTCTAATTTGAGTGTTTTAAATTTTGGAATTATGTAATCTTCAATAAAATCATCATATTCTGTCTCTAAGTAAGAATTAAAATTAGGCAAGATATCGCCTCCAATAAAAAGTATATCTGGCAATTCTTCCTTTATTTTACTACATAATTTTTCGTACCTATCTATTTTTCCATGTAAATCTGTAACAAAAAAACATCTCATAAGTTATTCTACCTTTTTTAACAATCTTGCAGGACTATCTATATTTCCAAGCATTACTGCAAAACTTGTTTTATTTGTAATATCATCATCAGTAATTATGTGCAAGTCAATTAATCCTCCCTTATTCTTGTATCCTGTGTTTTGATTGTTAACTTCTTCTAATGAATAACTCCAGCCTTCTATCCATGCCCTTAAAAGTTGTTTTTGAAATTCTGTACCTGTAAAATGAACTAAAAGATCAATATCGCTTGCCGGTCCTGCAGTTGCGTCTTTTGTGCTTCCTATAATATATATAGCACTTATACCATAATATTTAAAGTCAGTATTGTTTGCAATAATTTCAGCCATTCTAAATCTCCATTTCCAATATTCATCTTTATGTTCTCCAAGATAGTAATGGTCGTTTGATAAATCTTTTTTCTTAGATAATAAATCTATTGTTTTCTTGAGCCTGTTATTAAATATAAATTGGCTCAAACGATCTGCAATGGTATTTAATAACTTCTGTTCTTCTGGTAGGAATACATTTTCTGTTATTGGTAAATCTTTATAATAAACTATTATTTTTCCAACAATATTATTATCAACAATTAATTCTGCTTTTTGAGATAACTCGAAACTAACTGATTCTTGCAGAGAGAATAACTTATCTTCAAGCTCAATAATGGCATGACAAAATGGAGAATATTGCCAACCATTTGGTATAATGTTGACAATTTCTTTAAATGCATGATAAAAATTGGTTTCACCATGCTTCAACACATTTTCAATATCATACAAACACTTGAGTTCTTTTGCTCTTTCCTGAAGTGGCCTAATAAACTTATAATTCATATGATCTCATTTTTGATGTATTGTATTTAAAATTATATCAAATACAAATTACAGAAATATTTCGAAGTTTGTCAATTATTATAGGAAAACCTAATTATTTAGAATCTTGTGCTTTTTAAGCGATATCAGGTATTTTGCACAAGTTGGAATACTATGATTAATTTAATGTAATATATTGAAAATTAATAACTTTTTCTAGTTGAAGACATTTAATGCTTACTTTTTTTGTAACTTGTCTAACTTATGATTAAATTAAACATAAACTTAAGATACCATGAAAAAACTAATTCTATTCCTTATCCTTACAATTTCTTGTCTGACTATATTTGCTCAGACACCAAACCAATTTAAATATCAGGCTGTATTGCGAAATACAGATGGTACATTAATGATTGAAGAAGACGTGACCTTAGTCATTTCTATATTACGAAGTGATCTTACAACAAGTGTATTTGAAGAAACACATTCGATCACCACCACATCTCAAGGTTTAGTAAACTTAAATATTGGCTCAATTGAAGATTTAAGCACAATAAATTGGACTATAGATGAATATTTCATTGAAATAAGCGTAGACGGAACCATAATGGGAACAAGTCAATTATTAAGTGTACCCTATGCCTTACAAGCAAAAACAGCTGAAAGTGTTACTGGACCAGTAACGGAAACGGATCCCAATTTTTCTGCCTGGGATAAATCATCAGGAATTAGCATTACAGAAAGCCAAATTAGCGATTTAGATCATTTTACCACAACCGATGAAACCGATCCTTTATTTGGTGTTTCTTTAGCGGCAGGCATTACTTCGGCGGATACAGCGTTATGGAATGATAAATTAGACAGTTATACCGAAACAGACCCTTTGTTTGATGTTTCAGTAGCATCAGGAATTACAACTGTGGATACTGCTTATTGGAATGATAAAAGCGCATTTGATGGAGATTTTGCCAGCCTTTACAATGCCCCCAATATTGCTAATACAACATATGCAAAAAATATAACGTTAAACACTAACGATGCCACAAGTAGTGTAAACATAACAAAAAACAATGGCACAAGTGTTTTAAAGGTTGATGGTACCGG
This sequence comes from Marinilabiliales bacterium, assembly GCA_002869305.1. GTDB lineage: Bacteria > Bacteroidota > Bacteroidia > Bacteroidales > UBA12077 > UBA12077. The sequence goes on along the minus strand of PKTC01000491.1, from coordinate 2,547 downwards.
TAGGATTACCGGCGATGGCAGTGGATTAAGTAATGTAAAACCTCTAATAAACTATATTGGCGGAGACCAACGTTATCAAATTACTGCCAATTATGGATCTTATAATAATGTAAGATCTGTAACAATGACCGCACCTTCAAGTGGAGTATGTTTTATTATGGCAAGTGGATATCTCGATTGGGAAAGTACAGGTTGGGATTTAATTTTATTGGGTATTTTAATGGATCAGGATCCAAATACTTCATGGAATGCAGAAGATGAATGGTATGAATATTTAAACATTATAACTGATTATAATTGTCCGGATTCTTCCGATCAATATACATCATTCGCACAACACAGATGCATACCTGTAAGTGCAGGAACTCATACTTTTTATCTTTGGGCTAATAAACATAGTGCAGCTGCAAAAACAGAAATTGCTGACGTTAATATGTCAGTTATGTTCTTCCCTACAGGTGGTACTGGAAAATCATCAAACGATGCAATGATTAAAGAAGATGAACCTGTAATTAGAGAAGAAAGAGTTCCAAATACTGTTGCAGGTTATAAATAAAAAATATCATAAATATTTCTTACTACTGTAGAGATCATATAGCCAATTAATTAGACCGCATCTTTTAAATATATTGATGTGGTCTAATTTTCAGTGGTAAAGATTTACTCTCATAAGAAAAAGAATTACTACTAATTGAGAAAAAAAATCCTCTACCCGCTTTTTGCGATTTTCAGCTGCATTTGAGTTTTATTACCAATAATTTTCTTTTGAAAGGCCTTACGCTTAATTTACAAAACCCTTTGTTTTGAAACATTATTTGACTTAACTAATTAGTTTCCGTAATTTTATTTAAATTAAAAGCAATAATATGAAAAAGTTAAGTTTACTAATTTGTTTTCTTATTATTGGTAGAATTACATTTTCTCAAGATGTAACTTCAATATCATATGACACTAACGTATCTAATGAAATAAAGCATGCTATTCATACTGATATTGGCACTTTAATTTTCGAAGTCATTTACTCAATTAATTACGAAGTAACCTTACTACAAAATCCTAAAAAAAGGATTTTAAGGTTTAGAACTGGTTTTTTTTATGCCTTTGAATCAGAAGCTTATGGTATTCACTTAGGTTTAACAGCTTTATTTGGAAAAAATAATCGGTATTTTGAATTAACTGTAGCTGGTGTGCCCAGAATATTGAAAGGTTATGAAATAGATGAATTTGGGTTTAGTGGACTTTATAGATATTCCATTTACCCATTAATTGATCTGGGATATAGATACGAACCCACTAATGGAAAATTATCTTATAGATTTAAAATTGGCACTACAGGTTTGGGTGTTGGTTTTGGATATGCTTTTTAGACCAATTATAGTTTAATGATCGACCTTTTAAATCAATCATGTTAAATTTTCGATTTCATGAATTATTCATTAACTTGTTACTGTATTTACCTGATATATATTTTCTAAGTATGAAAAGATATATTGTAAACTTAACTATTCTTTTTATCCTATTGCTGGCAGTTGAATGCATAGCTCAGGAAAAACCAAATGTATATTTCAATGTGGGATATGTTACAAATTTTAAAAAGAATCCTGAAAGCGAAAAGGTGGATCAGGGAGGATCCGTTCGTCTTGGTTTCTTGGGACAAAAACGATTTGGTGCCTATATTGGATATCTTTGGTTCCAAGAATACAATTTGGATTATGTTGAATACGATGATAAAGGAAGAGTTTTTATCGCAGGAGTTGCTTTTTGCTTTCTAAAAAGAAAAAACTTTAAAACTTTTATAAACATGGGTTTAGGATATGAAAAATACTTATCGGTTTATTCTACCAGAACCGAAACAGAAACAAGCTTTAAACCCGATTTAGGTATCCTGTTTAATATCAATAAATTTAATATTTATACAGGATGGCAACCATCTGATCCATCGCATATCAACATAGGCATAGGCATAACGCTATAATGTTGAGTATATTATTGATTGATTTCATTATGAATAGAACTGATGATACTGTCTCACAATAAAAGAATTAATATTCATATGTTCCGGCAATTTGAATTTTGTAGCTATTTAAGAAAACTCACCTTATAAGTATATTTTATCAAGAAAACTTAAATTTGTATTACATTAAATTCAATATAAATGAAAATACTAGCTATAGAGAAAGAACTTGCTGATGTGGATTGGAGCATGGAAAATGATACTTTGGAACATGAAGCACAACACGCATATCAATTTTATCTATCGGGATATTTCAGAGAGATTTATTTTAATGAATATCACAATGCAGTAATTATTTTGGAATGTGATAGTTTAGAAAAAGCAAATGAATTACTGACATCGCTCCCATTAGTAAAGAAAGGTATGATTGCTTTTGATTTAATGGAATTGAATCCATATACAGGATACCAAAGAATAATGAAAAAAACGCACAATAGTTAACGGCATTTAAACTAATGCCAACCTTACTTACTTCGTTCGAAAATTGCTCTTAACAACCCAAACACCATTTGGTATTCTGTTGACATATTGCG
>PKTC01000026.1 GCA_002869305.1 Marinilabiliales bacterium | reverse complement strand
TACGATGTAGATGGAACTACTTCAGTTGCTTTGGTATATTCTTTTTTTAAAGAATTTTATGACCATATTGGGTATTATGTTCCAGATCGATACAGTGAAGGATACGGAATTTCTTTACAAGGAATCCAACATGCACAAAAAGGTGAATATTCGTTAATTATTGCTTTGGATTGTGGCATTAAAGCCAATGAGAAGATTTCTTATGCAAAGGAAAATGGCATTGACTTTATAATTTGTGATCACCATGTTCCTGGTAGCGAGTTGCCTAATGCAGAAGCAGTGTTGGATCCGAAACGTCCCGATTGTGAATATCCTTTTAAAGATCTTTCGGGTTGCGGAGTTGGTTTTAAATTAATAGAGGCCTACTCAAAAACAAACAATATTGAATTTGATCGTTTAATTCCTTATCTGGATTTGGTAGTAGTAAGTATTGCATCCGATATTGTTTCAATTACTGATGAAAATCGAATTCTTGCATATTACGGCCTGATTCAGTTAAATAAAGATCCCAGGGAAGGGTTAAAATCCATTATTAATTTATCCGGATTAGCTGGCAAAGATATTGCGGTTGAGGATATAGTATTTAAGATCGGACCAAGAATTAATGCTGCCGGACGAATGGAGTCTGCCGACAAAGCAGTAGAATTACTTTTAGCGGTAAATGCAAGAAAAGCTAAACTTGCGGCTAATAGTGTAAATTTCTTTAATGATGCGCGTAAGAACATTGACCGGAATATTACGCAGGATGCTCTTAGAATGTTAGCGCAGGAACATGAAAAAGAAAAAAAGAAATCAACTGTATTATATAATTCAAAGTGGCACAAGGGAGTTGTAGGAATCGTTGCTTCAAGACTAATAGAGACTTATTATCGTCCTACTGTTGTTTTAACAGCTTCTAATGGATTAGCAACGGGTTCTGCAAGATCGGTTGTTGGTTTTGATATATATCAAGCGATTGAATCGTGTAGTGATTTATTAGAAAATTTTGGCGGGCATATGTATGCTGCCGGGCTTACTTTAAAAATTGATAATGTTCCTGAATTTATAAGGCGATTTGAACAAACAGTTTGTGATAATATTGTGGACGAACAACTTATTCCTCAAGTTGAGATAGATTCGAGATTAAAATTGCAGGAAATAACTCCTAAATTTTATAAAATCCTCAAACAGTTTCAACCTTTTGGTCCAGGAAATATGGCACCGGTTTTTGTTACCAAAGAAGTAGCTGACAACGGAGAAGGAAGGATTGTTGGTTTAAGCAAGGAACATCTGAAACTTTCCTTGGTTCAAGAGGATGAACCATTTAAAAGTTATCCTGCTATCGCTTTTCAGCAGGCAAATTTATATGAATACATTCATTCAGGTGATTATTTTGATATTTGCTATTCTATCGATGAGAATAGTTTCAGGGGAAAGACAACTCTTCAACTAAATATTAAGGATATAAAAGTAAATAGTGTAATTGAGGAAGTTCAGGAGTCGGAATTGAAAAAGGATTAAATATGTACCTTTCAGGATTTCGATTATGGATTTTTCTATTTAAAATTTAATTCTTACCTGGGTTTTTATTTCGGATTTAGTATTGCCATTAATCTGATTTAAGCCTGAAGAAATTACATCTAAGTCAGAAAAATAGGTTTGAGAATATCTTAACCATATATCTATAAAATCAGATACTGAATATTTTAGATTGAGGTATATTCTTGTTCCTTTAGAGTAATATGCTGGAATTGAAAAGGCATATAACAGATCACTTTCGTAAGCGTAAATTCTTGAATCATAGCTATCGGTATCAAAAATTGCATATCGCATATTTAATGATAGAGGTATTTTCTTAAAATTATAGAAGATATCCTGATAAACCATATAACCATAACTCGAACTTACATTTTCTTCCGAAAAAGCAGCAGTCTCTATTCTGTTTTTCAATGATAATTGATCGTTTAATTTAGAATTTATATGAAACCTTATTTTAAGTAAATTTTGATTCACCAATGGGTCAACACCTGATGATACGTTTTGACTAACAATTTTTTCTTCGTTTTTAATTCTTAAATACATGTTTAAATTACCACTTAAAGCGTAATCTGTTTGGAAAAACCAATCATAACCACTCGAAGGAGCATCTACACCTCGTGTTAACCAGTTAAATTCATAGCTGTCGAAATATGCAGTGATTTTCCAATATTTAATCGGATGTATTTCAATACCAAAATACAATCCTGATTCATTACTATTTCTGGAAGATTCGGCAAAGGCGTTGCCATAATTTGATTGAAAATTTTTCTCATAATGCCTATGCATGGCCGATAATGAGATTTGAGGAGCAAGTTTCACAAGCATTCCATTTAAAAATGCTTTTCCACCATTTTCACTTATGGCTTCTTCTCCAAAAAAACTAAAATCCCAAAATCCAAACTGGTAATCAATGCTTAGATTTGAGTTTCCGTTTCCTTGAAAATCGAATTGGTTTTCAGGAGTAGTGTCCTTTAAAAGTTTAGCATCATATTTATACGTTACTCCTGTGATTCCTATCTTAAACTTTGAATGATTATAAGAAATATTTCCGCCAATAATCTGTTCTCCAATGGCATCCTTATCAACTATTTCAGATGGAATAGTATGATATCCTGAGCTTTGAAAAGAAGAAACACTTGTAATTTCATTATTAGTGCTATCCTGAATATTGGCATCAATCTGTTTTTTAGAATAAAAAACAGAAGCTTCAATATTGTTGAAAGAAACAGTTGTTCCTGCTCCACGCATAAAAACATTTTCATTGGTAGATGAGTATTTTCTTAAGCCCTGTGCTTTTCTTCTGATATTTAAAACGTACGGTGTTTTACCTAAAGCCATATCAGACCATAAGAGTAATCCTTGTCCAAACTTAGCCTGAAAATCGCCAAGTGTTATGGTTTTTACTATTCCAATATCATTAATTTGCAAATGAGCAGAATAATAATCAAATCCATTTTTATTATTACCCGAAAAAAATTCCTCCCCGGGGTCTTTTTCAGCCGTTATTCCCCAATATATTTTATCCTTATAATTGTATTTATATTTAGTATATGCTTTATAAGAACTGCCAAGATATCTGGAGTTTGGGTTTGCTAGCAAAGCTGAGTCGGAAATAGAACTATATCCAGCTTGTTCTTCCAAAATTTCTTGTCCACGCAGAAAAATCTGATTGTTTCCATATTTATGAGCATATTTTATTTTAAAACTTTTATCTACTTGTATTTCAGAGGTAGTAACGAATGGTAATATCATTAAAATATCATCTATAGAAAATCCATATACCAGCTGCAGTTCATATACAGATAGCATTTCACCGTTCGATTTAATATAGTCGAGTAAACTTTTAATTTGAAAATCATTAAGAATTTGTAATCTCTCTAGATCATCCTGCGTGGCTGAGTTTAAGTTTAATGGGTTATTAAGAAAATAGTTTAAATCATCATACAAACTAGTGTAGTCGATTTCTTCATCAGAATCACTTGCAATCTCTTCAATTAAATCTTCCAAGGTTTGTTTTGTTGCAGGTTCTTGTTGGGCTAACATATACTTTGTCATGAGTGACAAAAGAAGTATAAGTGGAAAATATTTAAGAATAATCTTAAAAGCCATAGCTTAATGTGAATGAGGGAATAAAACCAAGTGTTTGATGTTTAGAAAAACCAACATGCCCGTTGATGTTTATGTAATGAATACCTATGCCAAATGAGTATTTTGAAGGATTGGTTGAAATACCTGCCTGCAAAGAAACATATTCTATTAATTTATAATCTAATCCGGCTTTGAAAATAGCATCATGGTCCAGATCTTTTTCGGTTCCTACTGCGAATAATACTTTATCAGAAAACAAATAACTAGCTCCTAAATTAAATATGGTTAGAATTTCTTCATCTCCCATTTTACTTCGAGAAGGATTATAGACATGCACCCCAACAAGTAGATTATCAATAGGTTGAGAAAGAATTCCAATCTCAAAATTCACGGAATTGGAATTACCGTAATTTCCGGCTATATGAGTATTTAAATAGTTTAACTGTAATCCAATAGCAAAATATTTTGAAAAACTTTTACCATAGGCAAGTCCAGCTTGCATTTCGTTGTATTGAGAAAAGCCATAATATGAATAAGATGCTCCAATGGTTCCTGTTTTTGTGGGCAAAGCAAACGAGATTCCATGAATGTTTTGTTCTTTAATAAATCCTGACTGATGAAAAGCACCTATGGAAATGTTCTGAAGGTATCCTAATCCAGCTTGATTGTGATAAATAGACCAAACATCGGTTAAGGTTACCGATGTATTTGCCATAGCAGCAGATTTCCCTTCTTCTATAATTCGGTCCTGAATTGCAAAAAGCTGAGGCCTGACAACAAAAGAAATTATTATTAGTAATATTAATCTTTTGTATATATAAGCTAAGTTCATATTAACAAGGTTTCACATGATTTGCAGAATGAAGATACAATAAATTCTTCACTTTCTAATTGTAGAAAATAAACTTATAGTGTATGAAACCACTGCCAGCATTCTAACAGCATAGAGAAATAAAGAAGAGCATATTGATTTCGTATCTTTTCGAAATTTGAAGATCAGCAAAAATTAGAAGAATATTTAAAAGACAATCGAAATTTTAATCAGAGTTTTGGTTATAAAAAGAGAGGGTGATTTTACACCCTTTTCTTTCTAATTTGTTTTATAATCAAATTTAATTTTTGCAAGATCCTGGTTCGCTTTAACAATTTTCGTTTTTAAGTTTTCTTTGTAGTTGATCAAAGTTTGTTTCAAGTTTTCATCTCCTGCAGCCAAAATTTGTGCAGCTAAGATTCCAGCATTTTGTGCACCATTTATTCCAACAGTTGCTACTGGTATTCCCGGAGGCATTTGAACAATTGCTAATAACGAATCCATTCCGTCCAGCGAAGCATTAATAGGAACCCCAATAACTGGCAAACTTGTCATTGCTGCAATTACACCTGGTAAATGTGCAGCCATGCCTGCACCCGCAATAATTACTTCAATGCCTTTGTCTTTTGCTCCTTTTGCAAATTTCTCTACTTCTTCGGGAGTTCTATGAGCTGATAAAGCATTAATTTCAAATGGAATTTTAAATTCGTCTAATATTTTCGCGGCTTTTTCCATTACTGGCAGGTCTGACGTACTGCCCATGATGATACTAACTTTTGGATTCATTTTCTGCTATAAGTTTTTAAAAGTTTAACCTAGATTTAAAGCATTAATTTGTATTTTCGCCAAATATTTTAAATCAGAAATAATATCTGTAAACAATGGTTCATTAAAAATGTTGTACAAATTTAATATTATAATTTAAGATAGCCAGAACAGATAAAAAAGATAAAAAAGAATGAAGCAAGTTAAACTACACGACAAAGAATTCAAAGTATCAATATCCGGAAATGAAATACAAGAGGCAATAGTAAAAATGGCCAAAAAAATAAATGCGGATTATAAAGATAAAGAGACTCCTTTATTTATTAGTATTTTGAATGGATCTTTTATGTTTACTGCTGATTTATTTAAGCATATTGATTTTGTATGTGAGGTTACCTTCCTTAAATTAACTTCGTATAGAGGAACGGCATCTACAGGTGCTGTTAGACAATTGATAGGAGTAAATGAGTCTATAGAGGGCAGAGATGTAATTGTTTTAGAAGACATTGTTGATACAGGAATAACCTTGGAACAAATCTTAGGACAGCTAAAGAGCTTTGAGCCTTCAAGTGTTCGTGTTGCTTCGTTATTATTTAAGCCAGAGGCTTATCAAAAAGATCTTACCATTGATTATATTGGAATGGAGATCCCCAATGACTTTATTGTAGGTTATGGTTTAGATTATGATGGATTGGGACGAAATCTCCCAGACATTTATTCTTTAATAAGCTAATTCAAAGATTTAAATGATTAATATTATTTTATTTGGGCCTCCGGGTGCAGGGAAAGGTACGCAATCAAGAAAGATATTGGAAAAGTATAACTTGGTGCATATTTCAACCGGAGAAGTTCTTAGAAAAAATATTTAAGAAAAGACACTTCTTGGTATTGAAGCTAAAAAATTAATTGATGATGGAAATTATATTCCAGATGATATGGCAATTGAAATAATTCATAATGAATTATCAAGGTGCAAAAACTCTAATGGATTTGTTTTCGATGGATTCCCAAGAACAAAATATCAAGCCGAGCAGTTTTCAAAAATTCTTTCAAGTCACGGAGGAGATATCAGCTTGATGATATCTATTGAGGTACAGGAAAACATTCTTATTGAGAGATTAAAAAAGCGTGCAATTGAAGCAGGAAGACCGGATGACAGACAGGAAGATATAATCAGGAAAAGATTAGGAATCTATCAAGACCGAACTCATTGTGTTAAAGATTTTTACAAATCAATAGGAAAATATGAGTCGATTGATGGAAATGGAGAAATAGATGTTATCTTTGATAAAATTTGTTCAGTAATAGGAAAATATAACTAATGGCAGGATCGAGTTTCGTAGACTATGTAAAGATTTTTTTTAGATCAGGTAAAGGTGGGGCTGGTTCTCCACATTTGCATCGCGAGAAATTTATTCAAAAAGGTGGTCCTGATGGTGGTGATGGAGGTAGAGGTGGTCATATAATTTTAAAAGGGAACGCTCAGCTATGGACATTACTTCATTTAAAATATCGTAAACATATTTTTGCAACCAGTGGACAAGCGGGTGCAAGTGCTCAAAAAACAGGTGCTGATGGTGAAGATATTATTGTTGAAGTTCCGTTAGGAACAGTTGCAAAAAATGATGAAACAGGTGAGATTTTATTTGAAATTACAGAAGATGGTGAAGAGAAAATATTATTACAAGGAGGCCGTGGGGGTTTAGGAAATACGCATTTCAAAAGTTCAACCAATCAGACCCCAAGATATGCACAGCCAGGAGAGGAAGGAATAGAGGGTTGGTTTATATTAGAGCTAAAAATTCTTGCCGATGTTGGTTTGGTCGGGTTTCCTAACGCGGGAAAATCAACCTTACTTTCAGTAGTTTCAGCAGCAAAACCTAAAATAGCAGATTACGCCTTTACTACGTTGGTTCCTAATCTTGGAATTGTTCAATATCGCGATATGCACTCTTTTGTTATGGCTGATATTCCTGGAATTATTGAAGGAGCTCACGAAGGAAAAGGTTTGGGTTTAAGGTTCTTAAGACATATTGAGCGAAATGCTATGTTGTTATTTATGGTTCCTTGCGATACCGATGATGTTCATCAGGAATACAAAACATTACTTAGAGAATTAGAAAAGTACAATCCTGAATTGCTTGATAAGAAAAGAATATTGGCAATTACTAAATCAGATATGCTGGATGATGAATTAATTATGGAATTGAAAAAGGATTTACCCAATATACCATATATATTTATTTCCTCGGTTGCCCAAAAGGGAATCCAAGAACTTAAAGATCTAATTTGGTTGCAATTAGTATAAGTTTTCTATTATGTTGGAATTTCTAAATCATATCGACACTCAACTTTTCATTTTTTTAAATGGGATACATTCTCCAGCATGGGATCGCATAATGTGGTGGATCACCAAAACCAATTCATGGATTCCTATGTATGCAATAATTGTTGGATATATAATATATAAGTACAGGTGGAAAGCAATTCTAACTTTGTTATTTATTGCATTGGTTGTAACAATGGCCGATCAAATTTCTGTACATGGATTTAAAATGGTTTTTCAGCGTTTACGTCCCTGTCATAATCCTCAGTTAAGAAGCATTGTTCATCTTGTAAATAATAAATGTGGAGGTCAGTTTGGATTTGTTTCATCTCATGCTGCTAACACTTTTGGTATCGCTGTTTTTTTATCCAGGCTCTTTAAGAATAAAAAATTTATCATATTTATATTTTCGTGGGCATCTGTTGTGTCATACAGCAGAATTTATTTAGGTGTTCATTATCCTTTTGATATTTTGGGAGGAGCAATCTTAGGTGGCGGTATAGGTTTTCTTAGTTACTTTTTTTATTCCGTTGCACTGCAAAAAATATCAAAACAATTGAATTAAAATCTTGTTTCCTCTTTGTTTAATAATGTTGTATTATGCTTTGTATAAAAAATAATAATACCAATCCATACTTTAATTTAGCCGCAGAGGAATATGTATTGAGAAATTTCACTGAAGATTGCTTCATGCTATGGAGAAATCATCCTTCAATAATTGTTGGAAAGCATCAAAATACTCTTGCTGAAATTAATGTTGATTATGTCAAGGAAAAGCAAATTGATGTAGTTCGAAGATTATCGGGAGGCGGAGCTGTTTTTCATGATCTTGGGAATTTAAACTTTACCTTTATCAAAAATGCAAAAAATGAAGGTTCTCTAGTCGATTTTAAAAGGTATGTTGAGCCAATTATTGAAGTGTTGCATAATCTGGGTATAAATGCAAAATTTGAAGGGCGAAATGATATTATGATAGATGGTAAGAAAATTTCTGGTAATGCAGAACATGTATTCAAAAGAAGAGTCTTACACCATGGCACCTTACTTTTTTCGTCCGAAATTACTGATATTTCGAAGGCCCTTAGGGTTAATCCTTTAAAGTACCAAGACAAAGGAGTAAAATCTGTTAGAAGCAGAGTAACTAATATCGGTGATCACTTACCTCAGAAAATGACTGTCAGAGAATTTCAGGATGAAATTTTAAAATTTATCATGAATTCAGATCAAGCCGCAGACTTGTATGAATATACCCCGGAAGATATTAAAGAGATAGATAAACTGGTTAAAGAAAAATACTCAACCTGGGATTGGAACTTTGGTTATTCTCCAAAATACGAATTTGAAAAAATGATAAAAACAAACGGAGGAAACCTTGAAATTCGGATGAATATTGAAAAAGGAATTATTCAGAATGTTAGAATCTTCGGAGATTTTTTCAATGAATTGGATATTTCTTATTTAGAGAATTGCATAAGAGGTCAAAAGCATGAGGAAAGTGCAATTCGAGATACGTTAATAAAAATACCTTTCAAAAAATACCTTCATAACATTTCTATTGATGAATTTATAACCGCAATGTTTTAATTGAATTGTTAGTAAAATAATATACAACAGCTTCTGTACGAGTTTTTTGTACAACTCACATAAAATATTAATTGACTCTAAGTTGAATTCTTTGTATATTTAATTGAATAATTCTTTACTCTCTTTTTGGAAAATGATATTCTATTAGAACAAAATATAATCTAAAAACCCAAAATTATGCAAAGAAAAATCTTAATCATCAGCGTAATTTTAGCCCCTTTCTTATTTGTTCAGTGCTCACAAAAAGATAAAAAAGAAGAGCAAAAACCCCAAAGCAAAATAGAAAGACTCGTAGCAAATTATGCCGATGTAAAATTAGAAACTGATTTAAGCGTTTTGAGCAATAATCAGAAGGAAATGTTGCTTTATTTATTCGATGCAGCGACTCTTATCGATGAACTATATTGGGCTCAAACCTGCTCAAAAAGCGATGCAATAAAAAATTCCATTGATGATGCTAAGGTAATGAAATACTTTAAAATTAATTATGGCCCTTGGGATCGTTTAAATGGTATGGAACCTTTTGTAGAGGATGTCGCCAAAAGATTTGATGGAGCTAATTTTTATCCTAAAGATATGTCATTTCAGGAGTTTGATAACTTTTCAGACCTTGAAAAATACAGTTCTTATTCTTTAATAAGACGAAACGAGTTAGGTAAGCTTATTACAGTGCCATACCACGAAGCATACAAGGAGAAGTTAGTTCAAATTGCCGATTTAATGAATAAAGCAGCATCTCTGAGCGAGGACGAAGGTTTTAAAAAGTATTTATCACTTCGGGCAGAAGCTTTATTAACAGATAACTATTTTAGTAGTGATATAGCTTGGATGGAAATGAAGAATAACCTGATAGACTTTGTTGTTGGTCCAATTGAAGATACAGAAGATAGATTATATTACACAAAATCTTCATATCAATCAATGATTCTCTTAAAAGATAAAGAATCTAGTAAGAACCTTGAAAAATATTCAAAACTACTTCATTATCTGCAAGAAGAATTGCCTGTTGAAGATAAGTACAAAACAGAAATTCCCGGAAATTTGTCGGACATAATGGTTTATGACGTTATAAACTGCACAGGTTACTGGAACACAGGAAGTAAAAAAATTGCAATTACTTTACCTATTGATGGTCAGGTGCAATTAAAAGTTGGCAGCAGAAAATTACAGTTTAAAAATGTAATGAAAACTAAGTTTGAAAAAATTTTAATGCCAATAAGTGAATTACTCATCGATGAAGATCAGCTAAAACATGTAAAAGCAAAAGCTTTCTTTGAGAATACTATGTTTTATGAGGTTGGTAGCGCATTAGGTATAAAAAATACAATAAATGACAAAGGTTCTGTGCGTGATGCATTAAAGGAACAGCATAATGTAATTTCTGAATGTAAAAATGATATTCTTAGTTTGTTTTTTGTCACAAAACTATACGAAATGGGAGAGATGGACAGCGGCGATTTAATGGATAATTATGTTACATATATGGCAGATGTATTTCGGTCAGTTCGATTCGGAATTTCCAATGATCAAGGTGTAGCCAATATGATTAGGTTTTACTATTTCAAGGAGATGGGTGCATTTACTCGGAATAATAAATCCGGAAAATATAAAATAGATTTTGATAAAATGAAAGAGGCTATGTTAAAGTTCTCTGAAGAAATTCTTGTAATACAGGGGGATGGAAATTATGAAGCTGCAAAACAACTCGTCGATGATAAGGGGTTTATTAGAGATGAATTGCTAAATGATTTA
>PKTC01000093.1 GCA_002869305.1 Marinilabiliales bacterium | reverse complement strand
TTTAATCTCTTTTCTTTACTTAAAATAATACCTGATGGATTTTGATAATCAGGGATGGTATAAATAAATTTAATTTTCTTTCCAACACTTAGCTTTTTCTCAATGAGATTAGAAAGTATTTCAAGATCCATTCCATCATCTAGAACAGGTACTCCGTTCATTACACATCCGGTTCTTTCAAAGGCTTGCAATCCACCTAGATAAGAGGGTAACTCCACTATAATTTCATCACCCTCGTTAAGCATAACCAACGACACCAAATCGAGTCCTTGTTGCGATGATGAAGAAACACAAATTTGATCAAGCTCAACATCTTCACCAAACTGAATCATATGTGCCTTAATGGCTTCTATAAAATCAGGTTCACCGGTTGTAGGCCCATATTGAAGCGCTAAGAAACCTTTTTCTTCTAATACTTCTTTGGTTATTCTGGTAACATCTTTAATTGGGAAAAGACTTGGATCTGGCAATCCGCCTGCAAATGATATAATATTTTTAATTCTAGTGTATTTTAGCAATTCCCTGATTTCAGAGCTTTTTGTTCTACTTGCTAATTTTGAATATTCTATTTTCATAATCGTGTGTTTTTGCTTGCAAAATAAGTTGATTTAATAGCAATTTTTCTTGACGATAATCAATAATTTGAATTGTCTAAAATCTATGCGAGTTATTCACTTGTCGGCTGTTTTTACAAATTCTGACATACTCCAAAATTTGATCAACAGCCTTAAGATGAGATTCTTCTTCATCCTTCTTAAATATTGATTGATAAAGTTGTGCTTTCATTTTATAGTTAGGTCTTGAAATTATTTCATGTGCTTTTTTAAAGATTTTTTTGGATGTAATGGTTTTTATACTTAAGACTTCACCCATACCTAATTCAAAAACCTTTTTAGCTATCATTTCTTGTTCAAATTGATGAGGTAGCAATAACATAGGTACTCCTTTACAAATGGCCTCATTAACACTATTCATTCCAGCATGAGTAATAAATAAATCGACATAATCAAGTAGTATCTGTTGTGGTGCAGATTCTCTTATAAGAAAGTTACCTGGCACATTGCCTAATTGCTCTATTTTTGTATTTTTCCCAACAGATAGAACTACAAAATAAGCTCTATTGCCAAAGGCTTCTAAACAAATTTTATAAAACGGGAGATTATTATTATGCAGTGTGCCTAACGATATATAGATTACCTTTTTATCTTTAAGTCTTTCAAAAGGAAATTTAGTTTCATCATTTTTAAAAAAAAGAGAAGGTCCTACAAAGTAATATGACTTTTCTGAATTGTATAAATTCATCTCCATTTGCTTTGAAGTATAAATAATATTCATGTCTTCCTTATTAATTAAAATATCCCCCAGAGATAATTCAATATTATATCTTTTCTTGAGTCTCTTTTTAGAGCTATTTCTTAATAGTTTATTCATTAGCTTATAGATACCTATTTTAAATAGAAAAGGTAGCATCTTATATGTTGCAGATACTGAAGATTTTGTTATTGGGAATGAATGCATTAAGTTAACGGCAGGAATAGATAATATGGATGCAGTATATTTACCCCAAGTGCATAAGGAATCGTGAATAATATAATCTGGATTATCTTTTCTAATGTCATCTAAATTATATTCTAGTTTGTCCAGTGTCATCTCAACAGATAACTTAGCTGCTTTATAAAGATCATCATTCTCAATTTTAAAATCGTTTATTAAACCTTTATATGGTCGGAATTCAGCACCCGTTTGATCTATTTTTTCACGAAATTCTTCAGTGCAATAGTATATAACATTTTCACCTCTTGAAACAAGCTCGGTAGCAGTAGCAAGTAATGGATTTAGGCATCCGTGCGTTGGAAAATTCAAAAAAACAGCTTTACTCATCTTCTTGTACTATATAGTTCAAAAGTAGTTGATCATCAACTTCTATTTCTTGATGATCGTCAAGAAATTAGATAAAATAAAACCATTTCTTTGAATTCTAAATTTTAAAACAAGAAATATGGCACTAGATATTTTATTTCAAACGATCGATTGGAATACTA
Organism: Marinilabiliales bacterium; assembly: GCA_002869305.1. Taxonomy (GTDB): domain Bacteria; phylum Bacteroidota; class Bacteroidia; order Bacteroidales; family UBA12077; genus UBA12077. The sequence continues at coordinate 8,912 of PKTC01000093.1, read as the reverse complement.
TTCCAAAAACAAAACATAAAGGTGAACAAGGTATTGCGTATTGGCAAACCGCACAATACAATGGCTTAAGAATAAGAATAGTTAAATATTCAAGTGGATACATTGCTGATCATTGGTGTAAGAAAGGACATATTGTTCATTGCCTGGAAGGAGAATTTGTAAGTGAAATGGAGAATGGAGAATATTTTAAACTAACAAAAGGAATGACTTATGTTGTTTCTGACGATTTAAGTTCTCATCGCTCCGTGACAAACAAGGGTGTAAAATTGTTAATCATCGACGGTGATTTTCTGATGTCAAGTAAATCCTGAATTTGATATTTATGAATAATGGACTTATCTCTTTATATAATTGCATCTATACTGCTAATCATAACTCCCGGTCCTGATTTTATTTATGTTTCTTCTCGTAGTGTTTCAGAAGGTAATAAAATTGGAATCATATCAGCTCTTGGCATAAGTGTTGGCTTTTTAGTCCATTCAACCTTAACTTGCTTTGGATTAGCAGCTATTATTCAAACATCACCATTCTTATATATTCTAATAAAATATATAGGAGCAGCCTATTTGACTTTTATTGGCATAAAAATATTATACAGAAAAGCTAAACCGAATAAAGAAGCTGGTTACAAGAGCAATAATCCACGAAACGCATTTCTGCAGGGCATTATGACAAATGTTCTAAATCCAAAAGCTTTAATAATTTTTATGTCATTTATACCTCAATTTATAAATCCAGATTCAGGGAATACAATTTGGCAAATGCTCTTTCTTGGGGTTATCTTTTGTTTGATTGCAACAATTTGGTATTGTTTTATTGGTTTTTTCTCAGGACATATAGGTACTTTATTTAAAAATAACCCGAAAACACAAGCTTTACTTAATTATATGAGTGGTACAGTCTTAATTGCCTTAGGAATAAAATTACTATTAGAAAAAAAATAAACATGAAGATAGCAGTAATATCAGATGTACATGGAAATATATGGGCACTAGAAGCAGTGTTGAAAGATATTGAACAAAGAAAAATAGTTGATATATTTGATCTTGGCGATAGTTTATATGGGCCACTTGAACCCAAAAAAACATTTGAACTTTTCAGAAGCAATAATATTAAGAGTATTAAAGGAAATGAGGATAATTTAATATTGGATAGTGTATCTAAGGAGAATAATAACCCAACCATAAACTATGTTATTAATCAATTGGACCAAGAAGCTTTTGAATGGTTGAAAAAAATACCAAATGAAAGATTACTGAACGATTCCATTATTATGTTCCATGGAACTCATTCGAATAACTCTGAATATTTAGTAGAAAAATTATATTCAGATCATATAGGAATAAAAACTCAAGAGGAACTTAATACCTTATTGTCTGAAGTAAATCAGCAGATCGTGCTATGTGGGCATAGTCATACGCCCAGGTTAGTAGAATTGGGTGATAAAACAATAATAAACCCTGGAAGTGTTGGCCTTCAGGCTTATGACGATAATTTACCGATGTTTCATAAAATTGAGAATCATAGCTCAAAGGCCAGGTATTGTATCTTAGATTTAGAAGATAAAATAAGAATTAATCATTTGGCCATTTCATATGATTTTGAAAAAGCGGCAAGAAAAGCAGAGCAAAACAATAGAAGAGACTGGGCACAATGGATAAGAACCGGAAGAGTATGATGAGAAAAGTATTTTTATTTGATTGGGGTGATACCATCATGAGAAATTTTCCATGTGAAACAGGAAAAATGAACACCTGGAAAAAAGTAGATACTATGCCAAATGCACAAGAAATGCTGAAAAAGCTTTCTAAATCATACGATTGTTATATTGCAACGAATGCAAAAGATTCCTTTAAGAAGGACATTATTGAAGCATTAGAAAGAGTTAAGATAAATAAGTTTTTTAAAGATATTTTTTGTTTTAATGAGATTGGTTTCTTAAAGCCTTCTAGCGAATATTTTGATAAAATAATTAGGCAACTGGATGTTACTAAAGCAGAAATTGTAATGATTGGGGATAATCTTGAAACTGATATAAGAGGAGCCCAAGAAAATGGAATTGAATCAATTTTATATGATTACAACAATAACCATCAAGATTATAATGGAAATCGAATAACGAATTTGTTAGAAATATTAGAATTGTATTCCATACAAATTAATTGACAAGATATCTGCAACAATTATTAACATTCGTCAATAAAACATTTATTTAAATCAAATAGCTTTACATTAAAAATTGTATAAAATCATGTTTGAACAGTTTATTCAACTTCTTAATCAATACGCAGCATTAAGCAAAAAAGAAGTTAATTACATAAGAGAATTAAAAAGTGGTATTCGATTTGAAACCTTAAAAAAGAATGAAATAGTCGTAAAAGAAGGAGAAATTTTTAATTCGATGTATTTTGTACTAAATGGTTGTATTCGACTTTATTATAATATGGACGGATATGAGAAAACTGCATTTTTTTATACCAAAGGAGATTTTATCCGATCAGTTGAAAGTTACAGGCACGAAGTACCCATCATCGAAAATTATCAGGCAATTGAGGATACTGTTGTTGTGCATTTTAGTAAAGCGCTGCTCTTAGATTTGGTAAATCGTTTTTCTAGTCTGGAACGCATTGCACATATAGCAATAGAACAAGAACTTATTTCTGCTCAGAACATTATTTATTCATTTATCGCGCAATCTCCAGAGGAAAGATACTCAGATCTAATCTCATCAAATAAAGAACTATTTTTAAATGTAAATCAATATTACATCGCTTCATTTTTAGGTATAACACCTGAGTCACTAAGTAGAATAAGGAAAAGAACTATCCTTAAAGATAAAAAAACCAACTCTTAAGCATTAAGGGAAATACATTTTAAAGAAACTATCTACTGATTGAAACAATCAATGAATCTAAGTCCTTTATCAATACCATGCAAATAGGCATTCTTTAAGCCTGCTTCAGTAGCCTTATAATAATCCACTCCCATGACTGATAAATTATGATCGTGTTTAATAAAGATTATTTCCGAATGATTCATTTTAAGAGGTATACTTTTATTGGAGAATAAATCAAGTGGTGTAAAATCATGTTCTGTGCTGATACATATAACCCGACTGTATCCTAATTTTGTTAATTCGACAGCAGGGCATAATGAAGTATAACTTCCATCAAGATATGGCTTACCGTTAATGTAAGCTGGCAAATGCCATGCATGGAGCATTCTGGTTGTCGCGTATAAAACATCTTTTAAGTTTTGATCCGTGATCAATTGAGTTGTTTCACACGAATGAGTATCAAATAAATGTAATTCAAGGTTTTCATCTCTCCAATTGCTCACTTTCTTTGAAGCTTCTATTAGTAACTTTTGCCCCAATCTTCTTGACATGGATGACTGAGTAACTAATGCTGCGTCTCTTGATTTTACATAACTCGTGTTTACCAAAAATCTATTTGCTGTATCAAATATTTCTTTTTCAACCATAGGATATATTGAATCGATTGCAAAAAGGGCAGCATCACTTTGACTCCTATTCTCTTGTTGCGACAACTTATATCCATCATACCAAATTTTTAGTGGTAGATTCTTAAGTTTTTTTACAGTTGCCAATGCAATTACCATTGCCGAAGAAGAACACGAACCGTATGCATTTGCAAAAAAACACTTTTCCTCGAAGGCTGATAAAACACCTTGAATAAAAACACTTCTATATCCTCCCGAAGTTCCAGCAATAGCAACATCTTTCATTATTATCAAAGTTTTGTTAAAACTAATTGTTGTAAGTCGCTAAATTAATTACCCTCTATGATAAAAAAATTAACTTTCGTCAATTTTATAATTCTATAAATTGAATTAGTTTGCTACGGCATATTATTTTGCTGTAAATAAATGATAGAGATTAAAAAAGTCTTAGTTGTGGATATGGATACCGTATTTGAATTTGAAAACTAATAGTTTTTTTTATGAAAAAATGTTTGATTTCTATTTTGAGTATTGTTTTATTCATTTCATGTAACGAAATGCAAGAGGGTGAGATTGCATATACAATAAACGAACAAGATCTTATCCCTGAAGGAATTACTTACTCTGAAAAATCAGATTACTTTTTTGTAAGTAGTATTCTTAAAACCAAGATTGTACAAATTAATGCGGTTACTTGTAAGTCTGAAGATTTTATTCCCTCTACCCGATTTAATAGGCGCTTTTTAGGGATGATAGTTGATCAAAAACGAAACCATTTGTGGGCTTGTGGAAATATGAAAGTAGATGGAAAGACTTATTCGTCTGTTTTCAAATTCGATATTGATCTTGGTAAATTAATTAAGGAATATAACTTCCCTGACACAATGCAACAATTGTTAAACGATCTTGTGATAGATCGTTTAGGGAATGCCTATTTTACCGATTCAAACAACCAGCATATTTATAAAATTAATGCAATATCTGATTCTATAGAGCTTTTTTATGAAGGAAATGAAATTGAATATCCGAATGGTATAACTATTTCTCCCAATGAAAAGTATCTATATATAGCCTCTTATGAAAAGGGAATTAGGGTATTAAATATTAAAAGCAGAGAAATCGTAAATGAAGTAAATAACACAATTGACTCGAAAGATTTAGATGGACTTAAAATGTACCAGAATAGCCTAATCGGAATCCAAAATTACCTGGATGATATTCATAATACAAAGATAGTACGCTACTACCTGGATCATACACAAACTCAAATAACACGTGCAAAAATCATAGATCAGGATAATCCGCATTTCGATGTTCCAACTACCCATGTGATTGTTTCGAATAATCTGTATTGTTTAGCTACAAGCCAGCTTAACAATGTTGATTGGGAACAATACACAATTGCAGACCCATCCAAACTACACGAAGTTATTATTTTAAAATATGAACTAAATTAAGATTTGAAATTAGAATGAAATACTCAGAAAAAACACCATCTCCCGACAATTTTTTCGAGTTATTCGAAACTACGGGCTGGAATAAAAAATATGAATTAAGCAAGGACCAGCTATATGTAGCACTTAAAAATTCGTGGTATTCCATTTCTGTTTACTATGATGTTAAACTGGTTGGGTTTGGCCGCATTATTAGCGATGGACTTGTCCATGCTTTGATACTTGATGTAATTGTCCTACCCGAATTGCAGGGACATGGAATTGGTAAATTTGTGATGGATAAATTGCTCGCTAAATGCAAGCAGCACAAAGTTCGTGACATTCAGTTATTCTCTGCAAGAGATAAAGCGGGATTTTATGAAAAACTAGGATTTTCAAAAAGAAAGGAAGATGCCCCAGGAATGGAAATGGAGAAGTACTGGTAAATAAAAAGACTTTCTTCAATTTAATAAAATAAAATTAACACTATGAGCACAAATAACTGCAACTGTGGCAAAAGCAAAATAGTAGTCTCCTGTTCAGGAGCAGCGGATGTTGGATTAATATCAGATAAAATTGCAAGATTAATAACGCAAAATTCCAATCGTAAAATGAGTTGTCTTGCATTAATTGCATCATGCAGCACAGAAAAAATACAAGATTTTAGCACAAATGATATCCTAGTAATTGACGGATGTAATGTTGATTGCGGTAAAAAAATTATGCTAAGTTCCGGGATTAACGAATTCGGCTATCTCCGAATAACTGATTTGGGATGCGAGAAAAATAATACCTCGACCACAATGGAGCAAATAAAAAAGCTTTACCAGGAAGTTGAAAAACTTCAATTGATCTAAATTGTTAAGTTAGAAAGGCTGTATCTTGCAGCCTTTTTTTTCAACTTTTATAATTAATGATCCACACGTTTCTAAATAAGTTTAGCAGGTTTATACAAGTCGAAAAAGATTGCAGCCTATAGTTTTGTTTCAAATTTAAAACTAAATTATTATGAAAACACAAATGAATTTGGCTGATTATAATCACCCGTTAGTTAAGGAAACAGCTTACAATTTAACAAAAGGAGCTAAAACAGATAGACAAAAAATTGAAAATCTTTTCTATTATGTCAGAGATGAAATTAAATTCGGATTTGTAACCGAGGTTGATTATATGTCTGCGTCAGATATAATTAACAAGAAATTGGGAGCTTGCAATAACAAAGGAGTTTTACTTTTTGCTCTTTGCAAATCTATAGACATACCTGTGCGAATGCATTTTTCACTAATTAACAAGGAAATCCAGAGGGGATTATTCAAAGGAATAGCCTATAAACTATTACCATCTAAACTGTCTCATGGCTGGGTTGAAGTATTTATTGAAGATAAATGGAGAAATATCGACTCTTATATCAACGATGAGACTTATTACCAGGCAGCAAGAAAAGAGTTAAAAAATAGAAATTGGGATACTGGCTTTTCCGTTGCATGCTCTTCGGGTGAATCAAGTAGTGCATTTGATATAGATGAAGAGAAATTTGTACAAATGGATGCTGTTGCAGAAGATCAAGGCGTTTGGAATGATCCTTCTGATTATTTATTTTCTGAACTATACCATAATAAAGTTAACTTTGTTAAAGAATTAATAATTAAATATATAATTTTTCCAAAAATTAATAAAAGAGTTTCTGACTTAAGAAATTCATATATGAATGGACTTTGTTAATGCGATTACTATGAAAAAAACAAATGCTGGATATTTAGAAGGAATAATATCAATAATTTTCAATTTAATATTATTTGCTTTGAAGCTCTGGGCTGGAATTATCTCTGGCTCAGTAGCTCTAGTTGCAGATGCGTGGCATACATTATCAGACTCGGCAAGTTCAGTTTTCTTAATTATAGGAACTAAGCTATCACGTAAAAAGCCCGATAATTTGCATCCATTTGGACATGGTAGATGGGAATATGTCATATCGATTTTTATAGGTTTTTTATTAGGCATTATTGCATATGAAATTTTAAAAGAGTCAATCGTTCAATTTACCGAAGGGGAATCTGCAAACTTTGGAACAATAGCCATTGTAGTAACCATATTATCCATATTAATAAAAGAGGGTTTAGCACAATACGCTTTCTATTTAGGTAAAAAAACAAATAACATTGCTATAAAAGCTGATGGTTGGCACCATAGAAGTGATGCGTTATCTTCTGTTATAGTACTTATTGGGCTATTTCTAAAGAATTATTTTTGGTGGATTGACAGTGTATTAGGTATTATAATCTCGTTAATGCTTTTCTATGCTGTTTATAAAATACTACAAGACAGTATAACGAAAATACTTGGAGAAAGTCCTAACAAGGAATTGCTTGACAAAATAAAGTTAATTATTGATAAGGTTTCTGAAAAAGATTTGCATCCGCATCATTTTCATCTACATAATTATGTAACTCATACCGAACTTACATTTCATATTAATATGGATAAACACACGTCCGTGGATGAATCGCATAAACTGACCGTTCTTATTCAAAAAAGAATAAAAAACGAATTGCACATAGAATCTACAATTCATGTAGATCCAATAAAATAATTCTGTTGATGTAATCATATCACAAAAAAATATAAAAAATAAGGGATCAACTCTATAAGATCACAAACCTGAAGTTTGGAATTAATAAAAGTTTAATCATCAAGATATCGTTAATGGAATTTTCAGACTTTCTTAATACTTTAGCTTGGTAATACAGTTTTTATGGCAAACGATCAATTTTTATATTTAGTTAATGATAATATAATAATCGTTGAAAAAAACACCCTGGCAAAGGATCATCATCACCATGCTATAAAAATAGCTATTACTTTTGGACATAAGCCAATCCTGTATTTTAACAATAAATTAGTTAAACAAAATACCTTAGTATATGATTCTGACTGGATTCATTCCTTCGAAACAAAAGATACGTGGTCAATCATTTTATTGCTTAACCCAGATTCTGAGATAGGTGCACATATTCGAACCAATATACTTAAGCATAATAAAGTTTATTTTACTAATATAGAGTACGATAAACATTTGATAAATCATTTTAATGACCTAAAGACAAAGATCTTATCCAAAAAGATTGTAGATCATATTTACCATGAAATAATACTCAAAACATGCGGGGCCCCTTCAGATAAATTTCTAATTGATAGAAGAATAAGAAAGGTTTTTGATGAAATTAAGCATTTTGAAGAAAAGAAAATATCTGCTAAGGATCTTGCCTCATTAGCTTATTTATCTGAAAGCAGGTTTATGCATCTGTTTAAAGAAGAAGTTAAAATTCCTGTTAGACAATACCTTCTTTGGCTAAAACTAATTGATGCAATAAAATTAATCTTAAGAGGTGAGTCATTTACAATTGCAGCAATGGACAGCGGTTTTACAGACCTTCCCCATTTACATAAAACTTTTACTCACTTTTTTGGAGTAAAATTAAACGAATATCTAGGTAAAGAAAAATCTCTTCAATTTAAAGATTACAGCAGATAAAATGAAATAAGGCAAAGAACCTAAATTCTTCGCCTTACTAATTGAATCCTAAACTTTTTGCGCTAAAATAATTAGTCGCTTACTTTTTACAGAAAAAACGTTCGAAGAATAGTCACCCCAATGATTTAAAATCTCAAAACCATTGTCTTCAAGAATTCTTTTAATTTCCGGATAACTATATAGTCTTATATTATATCCAACTTCATCGACTAACTCTTCATTTACATAAAATTTGGCTGAAAATATTTCACGTTCATTGATAACATCATATTTATTTTCCAAAAGAATCTTTGTCATCTCATCAACTTCTTTCCATTCTTTTTCATGCTTGAACACATCATTATAAACAAAGAAAAACTTATTCTCAAAGTCAAGAAGAAATTTACCTCCTGGCTTCAATACCTTATGAATTTCTTTTATAACTTGAATATTTTCTTCCTCCTTGTCAAAAAAACCGAAAGATGTAAATAAGTTTACAACAGCGT
>PKTC01000404.1 GCA_002869305.1 Marinilabiliales bacterium | reverse complement strand
GATCCAGAAGGTAGAAATATTGAATTTCAACACTTTTGGAAGGATTAAGGCTTAAATAAGTTTTCTTACAAGCGGATATAAAAACGTTATCCAAAGTGCAGAAAGAGTGTATGATATTAAGGTTCCAAAAAGTATTCCAAACTTTGGATAAGTAAAATATACTGCAATAATATAGACTACCGTATTTGACAAAGATAAAACCAATATTTTACCGGTTGCTTGTGCAAATTTCTTTCCTTGATTAATACTCAAGATAATCATAGTTGACAATAACATGGATGGGAATGTAGCAAAAATACCAACAAAATAGGGTGTGCTAAACTTAGAAATAATAACAACGCTGGCAACAATACTTCCTGAAAATATGATTCTTGATACAAATTGTGGGAAACTGAGCTTTCTTTTTGAATTTTTAATACTGGGTGTTTTTAATACTTTTTCCAGAAAAATAACGGATATGAATATCGTAATAAAAGCAATAAGGATATTAATAAAAAAATTATTGAGACTTAAAGTTGAAGATAAAAAGGCTAATATGAACCAAAAAATTAGAGAGATACTTATAGCCTTAAATAAACTAAACCTTAAAAGCACTATAAAAACTACCATAAACATTGTACAAATTGTTATTCCCAATGGTACTGATACAACTGTACTAGCCACGTAGTTAACATCGTTAACAAGTGCAATAAATATCAAGCTCACCAAAATATTCGACGGGAGATTAGATATTAATCCCCCAATTTTGCTTCCTAAACGTTCGGCAAGCATTGTAGATAAGGCAATCCATGTGCCTGCTATCAGGAATGAGGATGTTACCTTAAATAAAAAAATAGAATCCATTTTGATAATTAAATAAATTTCATGTTAACTTCTTTTAGAAACTTTCCCTCCAGAATTTCTGCAATTCTGCGCACAACCGTTCTGCGAATTTCTAATTCAACTGGTAAATTAGGATCTTGATGTGCAATATTTACTCTTGTTCCGATAACAAAATGAATCTCGTCACTCTCTTTGAGAAGTTTAACAATCTGATCGGCAGGACCCTTGCCAAGAATGTAATTGTTGTTATATACTTTTAGAATTTCTGATACTTTACTTAAAGTAAGTATACCTTCGGTAACCAAATCAATACCCGTCATAAAAGCAATAGGAGGAAGATCCGGATCATGGAATTCAAAACTGTCTTCTATTTCAAGATTTAACTCACGAGAGATTATATCTGCTGTAGTTGCACCACTCAATATTATTTTACCATCGAAGTTTTTCACCACTTCTGCTAGCTTTTTGTCTCTTTCTTCTTCGTATGGTGGACCTGTACATAATAATAGCTTTCTGGGTTCACGGAAATAAATGGCTGCGCAACTTGCATCATCTTTTGCGTGATATCCATCGTTTTGATATGCCATATTTACTACTTTGCCAGCAAGTTTATTCGCGCTTATTTGGGGATTATTGCTTATCAATCGTATAGTAAATTCCTCTAGTTTATCATGTCCCCATCCAAATGGAAATTTTTCACTTCCAATTCCAGATTGTGTTATTCCATCGCTACAGAAAATAATACGATCTTCTTTTTGTGCCTTGAAAGAACAATTCTTTAAAATTTTACCAGCATTTTGATCCCCTTCCATAACTACTGTTTTCCAGTTAGGATCGAACAATTGATTGTTTCTAATAATAATTGTGGCCGGATTATCGTATTCTAGAATTGTAATGGTTCCATCTTCTTCAATATCAATAGTTGTAAAAGTTGAATAACTAATATGTCTCTTACTGCAAACTGGCAAAGTGTTCATGATAATCTCAGCGATTCGGTTAACATCTTTGTGTTCTTTTGTAAAATTCAAAGCCATAGTAGCTGTTAAAGTAGCAAGCATATTTGCTTTTATTCAATGCCCCATACCATCGNCAACGATAGTGCGCTCATCAGTCTTAATGCGTTCAGATAGAAATACATCACCACAAATTCTTTCGCCTTCATGGTTTTTCTGTATACAATCAACTTCTATGTAAAATGTTTGATTCATTATTCCTTATTACTCAACTTATAGAGTTCGATAATTGAGTTCAGCATTTGTTCAGTTTCTGAAGCTCCTTCGCCTAGCAAGAAGCCAATCTTCTGTACCATGGCTAAATTCTTATCTATTACGTCGGTAACTCGTTTTAGAACTTCTTCTTTGCGCACTTCTGGCGAATACATATCTCTGAATACTGCTCCAACAATCTTGTTTTTTCTGATGGTAAAAACAGATAAATTAAGTAGTTTGTCATCTATAAGAATATCTCTGTTTAGAATATTTTCAGACTTCGAAAAAACATGTGTAAATATATTATATATATTGAAAGGTAACAGAGTCTTAAGGTCAGCACCAATCAATCCAGGAATTACCTCATCTATTGACTTAGCTTCTTCCCCAAGTATTTCAACAAAACTATTGTTAGAGTGGATGATTTTCAATTTTTTATCAATAATTACTACCCCCGATGGTAATTTTTGTAGCATGCTACCAATTGTATCAGATGCTTCTTTTGCTGCTTCCTTTTCTTTTAGAGCAACTTTTTCAGAATCTTGAAGAGCTTTTTGTGTTTGAGCCAGTTTTTCGTTGGTTGATTTTAGAGCTTTAATGTAATCATGCCTGTTTCGCAGTGAATATGTTAAACACATATCAACTTTTGCAAGTCCTTTGGCAACTGCAATGGCAAAATCACGGCAACTATTATAGCCACATGCATTGCAGCCAAGATCAGTATTCTTTCCATCTTTACCAATTGCCTTAAGTATTTCATTGATTCGCTCTTCTGAAGGCATATCAATTCTTTGATTATCATTGATAAAGGACCTCGAATAATCAAGATTCCAATATTTATCAACCTCCTCCTGCCATTTCTTTTTATCAAAATCTTTTAATCTCTTGTTGGCATAGTCGGTAACACGCGTTCTACGGATAAACTTTTCTCCACCTCTGCTGGTTCCGGGACCCATTAAACAACCATCGCAATAATAAAGATTGAAATGCTTTTTGATGGTATCAATATTCTTACGAAATTCTTTTGTTGCATTTAGCATATTCATTTTACCTTCAGC
>PKTC01000214.1 GCA_002869305.1 Marinilabiliales bacterium | reverse complement strand
GTGTTAATTGCTTTCCTCTTCGATTTAAAAAAACAATATTTTCACTGGTTCTATCTATATTAGAAAGTAAATTTCTATCCTGAAAATAATATCGGATTTCTTTCATTGCTTTTTGTCCTATTGGAACTAGTCTTTCTTTGTCCCCTTTGCCAACAACTTTTATAAATCCATCATCAAAATATAGATTGGATATTTTTAAATTAATTAGTTCCGAAACTCTTAAGCCACAACTGTAGAGTGTTTATATAATAGCTTTATTTCTTTGACCTTCTGGTTGGCTTAGGTCAATAGCTGAAATGATTTGTTCAATTTCGCTCAACGACAGTACTTCTGGTAATTTACGTCCCAATTTAGGTGACTCCAATAAACCGCTTGGATCACTCTCGATAAAATCTTCCAGGAGTAAATATTTAAAGAAAGCCTTTAAACCTGAAATAATTCTTGCTTGAGATCGTGCATTCAATTCGAGTTCATTAATCCATTGTAAAAAATCTTTTAGGTTTTGCAACTTTATATTTAATGGACCAAGCTGGAGTTTTTTAATATCAAGGTAAGACACAAATTTACGAATGTCTCTTTCGTATGCTGATATGGAATTATCAGATAAAGAACGTTCCAGTTTTAGATAGTTTCGAAATTGTATAATGCTACTTTCCCAGTTCATTATATTTAGATTATTATTTAATCCACTATCTTTCAAAGTTAATGTTTATGTGTAAATTTGTGTAAGCTTTTTAAATAAAGAATTATGAAAATACAAATTATTAATGGACCAAATTTAAACTTAATAGGAACTAGAGAAAAGGATATATATGGAGAAGTTGACTTTGAAATGTTTTTAAAACTTTTAAAAGAACATTTTGGCGATATTCATTTAGATTATTTTCAGTCTAACATTGAAGGTGAAATCATTGATAAGATTCAAGAAGTTGGGTTTAATTATAAAGGTATCGTTCTAAATGCGGGTGGTTATACACACACTTCTGTTGCTATTGCAGATGCCATAAAAGCGGTTAAAGCTCATGTAGTGGAAGTACATATCTCCAATGTTTTTGCAAGAGAAGATTTTAGGCATGTATCATTAATTGCAGCTAATTGCATGGGAAGTATCTCAGGATTTGGTTTGGATAGTTATAGATTGGCTATTGAAAGTTTGCGGGTGGCAAAATAGAAAAATAGTGATTAGTGAATTTTAGACAAATAAGAGTAAGTATTTTTTGGTGAATAATTTAAAAGAAACCTTAAACCATAACATTAAACTAAACGATGATTAAGAAAACTAAAATAGTTGCCACTATATCAGATAGAACTTGCACACCTGAGTTTATTAAAGCACTGTATGATGAAGGGATGGATGTTGTTCGTATGAATACTGCCCATCAAACAAAAGAAGGAGCAATAAAAGTAATTGAAGATGTAAGAAAGGTATCAGATAAAATTGCTTTATTAATTGATACAAAGGGGCCTGAAGTGCGCACAGTTAAAACAGATTACGTACTGGATTTAAATATTGGGCAGCAAATCTTTTTAAAAGGTGATCCAACAAAAGAGACCAACCATGATTGTATTTATGTTTCATATCCTGATTTTGTTCGAGATGTACCTGACAATACATGCATTTTAATTGATGATGGCTATATTGAGTTAAAAGTAATTGAAAAAAAGGGAGATGCCTTACTTTGTGAAGCAAAAAATAGCGGACAAATTAAGGGTAAAAAGGGAGTAAATGTTCCTAATGTTTCTTTTAATCTACCTTCAGTAAGCGAGCGAGATAAAGAGTTTATCAAGTTAGCAATTGAGCAGGAATTAGATTTTATAGCACATTCATTCGTTAGAAGCAAGAATGATGTATTGGAAATTCAGAAAATGCTTGATGAAAAAAAGAGTAATATAAAAATTATAGCCAAAATTGAAAATCAACAAGGAATTGACAATATTGATGAGATTCTTGAATATGCTTATGGAGTAATGGTTGCACGAGGAGATTTAGCTGTTGAAATTCCTTATGAGAAAATTCCCGGATTGCAAAGATATTTAATTGATAAATGTATTGAAAAGCGCAAACCGGTTATTATTGCAACTCAAATGTTGCATTCCATGATTGATAATCCTCGACCAACCAGGGCAGAAGTGAATGATGTGGCTAGCGCTGTGTATAGAAACACCGATGCAATTATGTTGAGCGGTTAGACTGCCAACGGAGCTTATCCTGTGGAATCGGTTCGTACCATGGCTAAAGTTGCCATGGAAGTAGAAAATTCAAAAAATCCTTTTAATGATATTCCTTCTGTTGTAATTAATAACCCAATCTCATCATATTTATGTAAGTCGGCTGTTAAAGGAGCCATCCGGTTAAATGCCAAAGGCATCATTGCCGATTCAACCTCAGGAAGAACTTTAAGAAGTCTAGCCGCGTATCGAGGTATAATCCCAATTTTTGCACAATGCTATTCAAAGCGAACCATGAGAGTTATGGCATTGAGTTATGGTGTAATTGCAAATTATATGAAACCAAAAGAAACATCGCATGAATTTCTTTCCGAAGCTTTAACGAGTTTAATTAATAATTACACTTTTACCAAGGACGATTTGTTGGTAGTAGCAGCAGGTAATTTTGGTAGGAGTTACGGTGTTTCATATGTTGAAATTGGTACCCTTGAAAATTTAATGGGAAATTTAATTAAATGAGCAAGCAGTGCATGGACCAAAAGATATTTGAAAAAAAGATTTACAAAGGGAAATCCAGTACAATGTGCTAGTAAGCATTATATTTGTGATTCTTTCTGAGTCTGTTTTATTCCTAAATAAATTACAGCCCCTCCAGTAAAAAACATCAACAAGCTATATATTGCAGGCGTGATTGCATATTCGCTATTGCCTAGAAGCACAACGGCAATAGTAATAGCTAAGGTTCCATTCTGAATTCCAGATTCTATGGAAATAGATACTGCTCTTTTATTCTTTATTTTGAATAGTTTGGCTGAATAGTAACCAACGAGCATTGTTGCAATATTTAAAACTAATGCCACAACACCAGCTTGTTGAAAGTATGGGATTACATTCTCTTTTTCTTTTATAACAATACCAATAATTACCAGTGCTATAACAATTCCAGATGCTCTTCGAACCGGTTTTTCCATTTTTAGAGCAAAATAACTTTTATATTTTCTTATTAGCATTCCGATGGTGATTGGAATAACAATAATTATAAATATTTGCATAATGGTTTCAACTACATTCAATCGAATGATTTGCCCTTCATCCAAGAACTGAACAAGTGCGAAGTTAATTATGAAAGGAATTGTAATAATAGTAATAAAACTGCTTATCGCCGTGAGTGAAACTGATAAAGCTAAATCTCCTTTTGCTAAATGAGCAATTAAATTTGAAGTAGGTCCACCAGGACATGCTGCCAGAATCATTATTCCAATTGCAATCTCTGGTTTTAATGGAAATGCAAGTGCAATTACAAATCCAATAATAGGAAGTATAATAATTTGATTCACCAAACCAACAAGTATTGCTTTTGGATAAATAAAAATACGTTTAAAATCATCAAATACTAAAGAAAGGCCCATACCCAACATAATGATTATTAAAGAAGAAGCTAGAATAATGGTTGATACTTTGTCCATAGTTTTAATCTGTTAGTTAGTAGAAGTAAGGATCTGTTTAATGCATGACTTTTTTGTCTCAAATAGTAAAATATCTTAACTTACAGTAAACCACAAAAACATTTCATTGTTTATATTATGTAAATATTTTTAAAGTAATGATGTTAAAAACAGTTTTAATTACAGGCTCAAATAAAGGTATAGGTTATGAAACCGCCCGGCAGTTGGGGCAAAGAGGCTTTAAAGTTTTTCTTTCCGGTAGAAATGAAGTTAGAGTAAACCAATCGCTTCAAAAAATCCGAAATGAAGGTATTGATGCAGATAAATTAATTATGGATGTAAGTGATTTGGAAAGTGTTCAAGAAGCAGCTTTTGAATTTTCAAAACGAAATATAAAACTAGATGTATTAATTAATAATGCTGCTATATTGTTACAAGAGGATAGAAGTTTATTATGTAACGATCCAAACATTATCGAAAGAACGATCCAAACAAATAGTTTAGGTGTAATTAATGTAAGCAAGGAATTTTTGAAATTTATTCCAAAAGGAGGCAGAATAATTAATATTTCAAGTAGTGGAGGTGCCATGAGCGATGAAGTTGGAGGATGGTCTCCTGCATATTGTGTTTATAAGGCGGGTGTAAATATGATTACGAAACAGCTTGCTTTCGAACTCTTGAGTAAAAATATCTCGGTTAATTCTTTGTGTCCTGGTTGGGTTCAAACCGATATGGGTGGACAAAGTGCAACACGTAATGTTAAGAAAGGTGCAGAAACCCCAGTTTGGCTAGCTTCTGATGCTCCTCAAAGTTTAACGGGCAAGTTTTTTAGAGATATGAAGGAAATACCTTGGTAAGTCCGTACGATGTAATTGATAATCAGTTTCTTGCAGAAATCCAATTCTGAGCTTTCTCTAAGTTATCAAAAATTTTAAAGGCTCTTGCTCCACGACTTGCACCTACACTTTCCATAAATAAATGATCTTTTTGAATTTTTTGATACACAACTGCTATCTGAAACTGGTTGCTTACTCCATATTTTTCTGGTTTGAGGACAGTTTCTAACGCAGCGCTCATGGTTGTTGAAATGATTTTTGCTTCTTGCATGTCAAATATAAAACTTGAGCATCCATTTTCTTTACTAACTTGTCCTGCAATGGCTAGTAATTTATAGGAATCTTCAGGTCTATTATGCACACCTGTAACTTTTATTGTACAGATTTCATCATGTATGTTTACATCAACTGTGTGTTTCATTAATTCAATAAGTGTTAGGTTAAAAAACAATATATGTGTAAATAAACACCGTTATTAAATGAAAGTTAGCATTTTTTTGATTGATAAACAATTATTATACTAATTAGAAGGAAAACATGAGTTACAGAATTGCCCTAAGAGTATCAAGAAAATTCTATGATGACTAAAAGGAAATATATTCATAAAACTTAGAAATATTCTCTTAAGTTCCATTCAATAAATTCACTTTTCCAAAGCTCAAAAATATCTTTATCTGGTGGAACACTTAATCCATTATTTTTAAAAAGATTTACAAATTTTTCAAGCTCAACATAATTTAAAGACTGGGAATTCTGACTTAGTCCTTTTCTTAGAAAAAAAGCTTTATTTCCAATTATAATCTTTTTCAGGAATAAATGATTTTCTAAATGATCATCAAAGCTTAACCCGCTAAATGAAATTTCAATATTATTAATATTATCAACACTTTTCCGGTTAACATCTAAAAGTTTGCTATCCTCAATAAAGTAAGAAGAATCTTTGTTATATATGCTTCTTAAGTAGCCATTTTCTGTTAACTGAGTAAGTGGTTCTTGAAATTTTATGGCAACTTTTTTGCGAAATCCGGCTTTTTGAAATCTATTTTTAAAATGAAATGCACAGTAATTAACTCCAATTTTAAGCCCTTTAACTGCAACAAATTCTAATATCTTTAATGCAGTTAATTCCGATTCTAATACAGTTGCCTGCTCTCCATGCAAGTAAGTATAATCTCTTTTTAGAAGCTTTGGTGCATTATAATTGGTTAATCTTAATTGATGTAGATTTAAATTCGTAACACCAAGCCTTATTAATTCTGGTATAGCTTGTTTTATTTTTTCAAAATCTTCGGGTACTGCAGGTATTTCGACAGTTATGTTCGGAATAATGCCACTTGCCTGCTTTAAATATTTTAAATTGTAATTAGTTGCTCCAATATCAAATCTGACCTCATCAATACCTGCATTTACAAGTTGTTTAAAGGCATCTTTAGAACCCAATAAACCATTGGTATAAATCCACAGGTAAATGTTATCACCTAGACCTTTTTTAATTGTTTGGATGAATTGCTTTGTTCGTTCAAATACTAACAACGGTTCCCCTCCACTTAAACTCGATCCCTTAAAGTTAAAATATCTAAGATATTGAACATAATCTTCGGGATTTTCAAAACTTGTTAATTGAGTTGAGGGAATACCGTCCATATCTTGAGAAGTAGGGCAATAAAAACAATTAGCATTGCATTTTCCGGTGATAAAAAGGCATGACCACTCTCCTTGGCCACAAAGTTGGCATCCTTTAGATAAACTATTAATCCAGGGTTTAGTGTTTTTAAATGACCAGTTGATCTTACCCTCAAGCTTTTTAAGAAGCATATTTTTTTCTTCTTCCTTAACTAATGCTTCATGATATCCTATCCATTTTATCTGTCCACTGTATTCAGGATATTTTAACCTATTTTTATTGGTTAACTCATTAAAATAATTGATATATGCACTCATCTAATGTTTCTAATAAATTTTGAGAATTTTGATTCAAAATCCTTTGGTAAGGATTATTCTTAGAATAAGATGAGAAAAATTATAGCTCCGAGAAGATATAAAGGCAAATAAGGAACTTATAAGTGTTTTTAAAACCTATAATAATTCCAGTTTTTAGGTTATAATAATATTTAATTCGATAATATTTCATCCTTAAAAATAAGGATATAAAATTAATTAAATAATTAACTAAACCTCAACAATTATGCAATTTCCAAATTTGTATTTTCCAACGTAACTTTATAATCATATTTTGGATACTCGTATATTGGAACTCTCGGCTCTGTTTCTCCAATGGAATATCCCCAGATGCTTTCGTAATCTGAAATATCTTCACCAATACTTTCCAACTGTTCCAAATATTCACTAATCGATTTAGATTCGATGATAATAACTTTACCTATTTTTTCAATAATCGGGCTATGATTTCTATTCGCATCATGATCAAATTCTAAAATACGTCGACCATATCGAGTTATTCCAATGGTTCGGAAGGTAAGGCTTTTACCCACACCTGGAAGATTTAATACATTACGATCGGTGCCCAAAAATGGCAGATTTGCTTTGCTTCTTAATTCTTCAATATTTTCTACCAGAGTTTCTGAATGATTTGGAAAATCCTTGATCTCTTCGTAATATTCTTCTGGAATCTTCCCATATATTTTCTCTTCCATTTGTTCCTGAACTGCACGCTCGTTGGTAGCAAAATTGAAGTTATTTTCCATATATCCTTTTACACTAAAAGTATAATAATTAATAATTCCTATATCATTAAGTACCATACGAAGTTTCGATGAATGCCCGCGGCGCGATGCTGCTGCAGTAAAAACCAACTGATTTGTCACTGTCCATCCTGCATTGATTAGCATTCTTATTCCTTCGCGAGCTTCAGGAGTAACTTCCATTGGAGATTCAAAATGTGTTTGAATTACGAACTGCATGATTCCAATTTTGGAAGCCTTGGTTTTGAACTCTTTAAGAATTTGAGTTAAGTTGTTTGTTATTCGTTGAGGCAAATACACAGGTAGTCTTGACCCTAAACGCACTCTTACGATTTCCGCGTATTTTTCATCGTTAGTTCTTTTTTCGTTGGCTATCTTTTTCCTCTTAGCCATTTCATAGATTTCATTTAGAATTTTCTCAAGCGACTTATCAGAGCTCATTAAAGCATCACCTCCCGTAACTAGTATATCGCGCAACTGGGGATCATTCTCGAAATATCCAATTAATTTTTTAAGCTTTTCTTCCCATGTTTCTCTGGGCTTTAGTTTATCCAGGCTAAAGTTTAAATTTCCTTTTTGGAAATCATACATTCTCTGACAAGATGAACATAGACCACCACATGCACGCCCCATTGTATCAGGAATTAAGATGGCAACTTCAGGATAACGTCTGTGAACATTATGTTCGTTGGGTAACAGCCAGCCAGCTGCATTTGGTTTTCCAGGTTCAACAATATCTTCCTTTTCCCAGGCAATTATGTATCCATATTCATCGAGTAGTTGCTTGCTGTATATTACATAATGACGAATGGCAAGATCGGCGCCTACGGCAAAATAAGGAACTCTGACATGAAGTAACGACAGGTAATAAGGATTGACAAAAAATGGAATGCCTTGCTCATGTGCTTCGTATAATATTTTCATGGTATCAGGATCTAGTGAATTCCCCAAGAGCTCATTAAGTAGTTCTGGTGTTCGAACAGCAAATCTTAAATGAAAAACATTTTCGTCCCACCATTCAAGCATTTTGAGGTATTTTTGTTCCTGTGAAAGGCCTGATTCAAAGAAATATTTTGAGTCTTTAATTTCGCCTGAATCTATTTTGTTAATTAAAATCTTTAATATTCGTTCCCGATTTTCTTCTCGTAACTTTGCTATCCTAGGGTCTAACCCATATGTCCAACGGTCCATCCATTCTTCAACCTTTTCTTTTGAAGGGATTTCTCTTTTTAAATTTCCGGTAAATTGCCTGAAAAGTTGAAGCATATCTTCAAAGAAAAAAGGTTTTGCACCTCCTGTTCCAAAGTTCACTGCCAACCAAATTAAAGCAATGGGATTGCTAATTGCTTTTTCTCCTCTTAAATTTAAGTCATCAAATTCACGACCGGCGTTATCAATATAATCTAAAATACGAATTGCGGCAAAATCTTTCCATTCTAGTTTCTCAAAAGATTCACGGCATTTAACCTCATGTTTATAAAATTTGTAAGCATCGTCATGTTTCTTAAGAGCTTCTAATATCCAGTTTCTGACTCCAATTAAAGCTTCAGTCTCATTTCTTGCATTTCGCATGATTTCATCCAAAAGAGGATTTTCTTTAAGAAGCTTTCGCAATAACATATGCGATTTTACTGAAATGGCAATTTGGTCTAGTTCGTGAATAATTGTAGACATAGTCTTAAATTATAGTTAAGCCATTAATATACTAAAAAAAGAGAAGCTTTGCAACGGCCTCTCTTTAATAGTTATTAAGCTAGTATTCAAAAATTAGTTGGTTCTTTTTACAAAAATAAAATCTCCTCCTTCGTCACCGGTATCTTTAATTTCTCCATACAATGGAGTGTTTGGACTGTTATTCATAACAGCAGTTTTAAAACTACTAAATAACTCCTCTGTTGATATGAATGGTTTGGTATTTTCTGAAAGTCTTTTGTTCAGATATAACAGAAATACACTTTTATCAGGTACCTCTTTTAATGAACCACTTGTCATTGCTTTACGACTCGGATTAATATATAGTTCTTGTATTGTTTTGGGTGCATAGGTAAATGCTTTCCGGCTTTTAAAAATACCTCCACTAAAACATGCATCTGCAATAAGTAAAGTGTGTTTCGTATCAACAGTTCGTAAATAATCGCGTATGGTACTATTTCTCATCCAATTCGCAGTGTTTGCTTTTTTTGCATCGGATGGTAACCAGTAACCAATTTCATCTTGTCGATCCCAATATCCATGGCCAGCGTAGAATACGAGTAAATTATCATCTTCTGTAATATCTTTGTTCAAGCGATCTAATTCTGATATTATCTCTTCACGTGTTGGACTTTTAAGGAAGGTTACATTTTCTTTTTCAAAAGTATAGTATTGAACAAGAGTATTTAGCAATCTTTCGGCATCTGTAATGGGTTGATCCAAATTTCCAATTTCTGGATCTTTATATTCACTTACCCCAATAAATAAGGCATAATACTTTCCTTCTTTGGCAGATTCCTCATGCATCAATGAAGGATCATTATTTTTTACATTTGTTTGTCTTTGATTCTGTTTATTTAATATCTGATAATTAATTGCATACGTTTCTTCAGTTACATTATTGAACTTGTCTACCACTCTAAAATAAATATTATTGCTTCCTTCAGCTAAATAGGCGTCTGCTTCAAACTCTCCATTCTCTTTTAAATTGGTATACATTCCATTTACGGTAATTTCAAAAATCCCGTTTTCATCACTAGCTTTACCCTTAATAATAATTTCTTCATTATGAACTGTAATAGATTTCTCTTTGTCTAATGCTGGACTTGTTATGCTTATTAGAGGTGGATTCGTATCAATAACCCTGGTTATCTCTGGTCCTAGGTTTAGTTTGGTGTTTTCTGATGTTATTTCTGTTTT
Organism: Marinilabiliales bacterium; assembly: GCA_002869305.1. Lineage (GTDB taxonomy): Bacteria > Bacteroidota > Bacteroidia > Bacteroidales > UBA12077 > UBA12077. Next base: position 1,035 of record PKTC01000214.1, on the reverse strand, counting down.
AGCTGCTTCCGCTGTATTATCGAAAGAAATATCCTTAAATTGAATATTGCCAACCTTTAAATCTAATCCATATGTTATTTCTAAAACTTCTACACCAAACTCAAGCATTTTAATACGATTCGAAAAATTTTCTGTAATATCAAAAGTGTAAACCGCTATTTGTTCCATATTTTGCTGAAAGGTAAGAGTAGGAGTAGAATAGCGAGCATTTCCTGTGACTCTGCCAAGTTTTGAAAAATTAGCTTCCAATCTATTGCCCTTAAAATCATAAGCACGACCCAATCGGTTTATAATTTTAAGATCTCTTTGTTTCCCATTATTAATAACCTTTAAAATACAAACTATTTTATGGTCTTTTCTGTAGCATTTCATGAGTTCAAAATAAAAACCTTCAACATGATCAGTTTGATTAATTATTTCGCCTGGAATCGCTATGATTTTAAAAACATAATTATCTCCTTTAAGGTTTTGGTTGTCCTTTAAGGCATCCCAAATAATTATTTTATCTTTTCCACCTTCAATGTTTTGACCTATATCGCCACTTACAGTATTCACTGGAACTTCAAAAGTTTGGCCTCCATTTTCCGAGCAAAGCACTTTTACATTAAATAACTGCCCAGATTTCTCGTGAGAGATATCATACATTAAATTAATTTTATCTTCGAATGACTTTATACGAAGGTTCTCAATTTGTTGAGCAAAAGATCTTGAAAAGCCCAAAAAAGCTATAATCAACAGTAAATTTTTTAATGTTTTCATATTGGTATAAGAATAAAATAATGGATACACCAAAATACTTAATTATAATAAAGATTCCAAGTTTAGGAGAATGATTTAACAAGAGCAAAAAAGATTTAAGATAGAATTGATTTCGATTTTATTTTTACAAACATAAAAAGTAGTAATTTTAGCTTATGATTTTAAATACTGTAAGTCTTTCTATATTTTTATTTTTCTCGACATTTTGTTCGCATCCGGTTCATGTGTCAATCACAAATCTTGATTATAAGCCTGAAATGGAAAAAATGGAAGTCT
>PKTC01000031.1 GCA_002869305.1 Marinilabiliales bacterium | reverse complement strand
GCGATTGACACTGGAAGAATAATGCTTCGATGGGATAAACCAGATCAGCTAGATACTATTCCAGGTGCAACGGGTCCTTTTAAATATATTATTTACAGATCGGATGAAGCTTTTGGAATGCGATTGAAAAGAATTGATTCTCTTGATAATTTGGATGATACGACCTATTTTGATTCTAATTTAAATACTAAAGAGATCCAATATTCATATGAAGTTGCCTTGTATAATGATACTCCTGGGGATCGGTTTAGGATTGGTATACCACAACTTGCATCCTCTATTTTTCTGGATTTGGAACCAGCTGATAATCAAGTTAAAATTAATATTGAAAAGAATACGCCGTGGCTGGATAATGAGTATGTTATTTATCGCTTAAACAATCTAACATCAGAGTTTGATTCAATAGCATATACAACCAACAGAACATATGTAGATACTAAACTAAATAATGGTAGTTCATATTGTTATAAGGTTAAAAGCCTCGGAACATACAAGGTTGATAACATTGAACATCCAACCATAAACTGGTCGCACGAAAACTGCCAAATCCCGGAAGATTATCAGAGGCCATGTCCTCCTTCTTTAAATGTAAGATCAGCCTGCGATAGTATAGTTAATATTTTGAGTTGGAATAATCCGAACCTAACATGTGCTGATGATGTGATTGCATACAAGATTTATTATACTAAAAATTCAGAATTGGGCTTAGATTCATTAATACGTATAGATGGAGCAGAAAATACTTATTTTGAACATTATCCTGAGGAGTCCATGGGAGGATGCTATGCCGTTGCGGCTATTGATTCGTTCGAAAATGAAAGTGAATTCTCTTACGTTCAATGTGTTGATAACTGTTCATATTATGAATTACCTAATGTTTTTTCACCAAATAACGATGGTGTAAACGATAAATTTGTGGCTGATAATCCTTTAGATTATGTAAAAAGAGTTGATATGAGAATTTTTAATCGTTGGGGTGAGCAAATATTTCAAACCAACAATCCATTAATAGAGTGGGATGGGAAGGCTGAAAAAACTGACCAATTGGTTTCTCCAGGAGTATATTACTACATTTGTGATGTTTGGGAGCCTCGAATATCCGGACTCGAAGTAAGAAACATTGTAGGCTTTATTTATGTTTATACAAGTGAATCGGACGGAGAATTTAATAATGAATAAGCTTTTTTTAATAATTGGTTTAATTATATTTCCACTAATCGTTTTTGGGCAGAGCTTTAATAAAAATGAACTGAAAGCTTTTGCTGATTATGAAAATGAAAAGTATAGTGATGTGCTTGATTCTTTGGATTATCTTCTACAGGCAAATCAAAAACCTGAACTTTATCTACTTAAAGCACAGTGCTTATATGAATTAAAAAAATATTCTGATGCTATGGATATTTGTGTGAAATTGGATAGAATTAAACCTAGATTTTCAAGTTCCTTAAAGCTTAAACTAAATATGGAACTTAATAATACTGAAAACGCGCAATTAGCGTTAAATGAGAATCTTAATTCAACGTATAAATTATCTTTGAACGAATTGTTAAATTCTGAAGAATTTTCAGGTATTTATGCCATTAATCTAGACCAGATGGCCTTATCTGGCGACTATTTTTCTCAAACAGAAAAGCAACTGTATCAGGTTGAGCGCTTGATAGATAAAAGCCACTTCTCACAAGCTCTATTTATAATTGACGAGATAATTAACAGAAAATGGGATACACCCGATGCTCATTATTTTAAAAGCATTGTTCTGGTGCATGAAAATGATTTACGCGGAGCTAAGAATGCCATAAATTCGGCCATCATTTTAAAGAAATCAAAAGCGAAATATTATATTCAGCGTATTCATATTTTATCCGAATTGGAGGAATATGATTTGGCACTAACTGATGTTAATAAGCTGATAAGAATAGAAACCTATAATATAGATCACTATATTCAAAAAGCAGATTTATTATTTAAAGCGAACTATTTTGATGAGGCTCAGGAACTGACATCTAAAATATTAGAAATTTTGCCAAATAATCCGAATTTACTATACTTAAGTAGTAAATCTAATTATAAAAACTCAAATTATTTAGAAGCATTATTAGATATTAATCGAGCATTCGAGTTTAAAACCAGTAAAGAATTCTATGAGTTAAGAGGAGATATTTATTCTGCAACAGGCACATATAAATATGCAGTTCAGGATTATTCTATGTATCTTGATATAGACCCAAGATCTGGTGAAATTTATGCAAAAAAAGGCTTGGCTCGATTTAACTTAGGTGATAAAAAAGGAGCTTGTTCGGATTGGGTTAAAGCAAAGCGATATGGAAGTTATGATGCGGTTGTATTTCTGGAAAAATATTGTAATAATCAGAATCCGTAAACAGTAAAACCACCATCAACACTTATACACTGCCCTGTAATGTAAGCTGCAGCGGGCATACATAAAAAAGCAACAACTGCTGCTACATCCTTCGGTTCACCAACTTTTTTCATAGGAGTGCGCGAAATCACTTCGTTATAATAGTTTTGATCTTTTAATACTGTTTCAGCCAATGGAGTTTTTATATACCAGGGAGCAACTGCGTTTACACGAATTCCATATTCGGCCCATTCACCTGCAAGATTTTTAGTAAGTTGGATCATAGCTGCTTTAGTCATTCCATATATGGAACCAGTTCTGACATGAGTTTGCCCGGCAACAGAAGATATATTGATTACATTTCCCTGCTCAGATTTTTTTAAAAGAGGGTAGCATTGTCGGCTTAACTCAAATGCAGAGCGAAGGTTTGTATTTATAATTTGATCGTATTCTTGAAATGAGTACTCTTCCGTTTTTTTTCTGATGTTAGTTCCGACGTTATTAACTAATATATCTAATGAACCCCACAATTTTTTTACTTCGTCAATTAGTTTGCTAATATCTTCAGTTTTGCTAACATCTGCCTTAATAAAATGAATGTTCTTATCCCAATTAAAACTATCATCTGGCTGATTTCTTGAAACAACCATTACTTTAGCGCCTAAATCTGAAAATTCTTTAGCAATAGCCAATCCAATACCTTTAGTACCCCCTGTAATAAGTGCTTTTTTATTCTTAAGATTCCAACGATTATTCATTCTTTCTATTTTTTGTGGGTCGGTAGAAATAAATATCTCCTTCAGTAACGTGTTTCAAATTTAACGTGTTTACTCCAACTTTTCTTCCCGAAAACTTTGTATTCTGGTGTGCAATTTCATATACACCTTTCCCAAGTACTTTATATACTATTGCAGTGTGATGAATCATACTTGATGTATAGGTTGTATTACCTTCCATATAACGAGTTTTTACATTTTCAAACTGGATAAGATCACCAGGATATACTTCATCATTCATTGGATCAATAGGATTACCATAAACATATGCTTTATCCCAGTCTGCTTCAACTCGATTAAGAGCCTGATAAGCAAGATCCCAGCATTCACCGCGATCCACTTTTTTACCCTTAACAGACTTTACATATTTAAGAATTTCTTTATTTAGGTCTGGAATTTTTGTTTGAGCATATGTATTACCTAAAATCCAACATGATAAAGCAAGTGTGATATAGTACTTCATAGATTATAATATAATGTTTTTTTTTAAAACGTTGTGGGATTGGAATTGTTTTACCAATAAACTAACTATTTTTTTTAACACTTATCATACCATTTCCCTTCGATATACAGTTTCCTATATGTGAGGCTGATTCAATGCCGATGTCTTTTAATTTAGCCAGTACTTCATCTTTTTGGTTTTCTGATATGGTAAATAATAATCCACCTGAAGTTTGAGCATCACATAGTATTGACTTTTCAATTTCGGATATATTTTCAGCCCAATCTACATATTTTGAAAAATAACTTAGATTATTAATGCTTCCTCCTGGTATAATATTGCTTGTGGCAAACTCCCAAGTTTCATCAATAACTGGAACGCTGTTGGCAAGTATCTCAACATCCACTTTGCTTGCTAATGTTATCTCGCTTAGGTGTCCTATAAGTCCAAATCCTGTAACATCTGTACAGGCACTTATTTTAAACTTATGTAAAACCTCTGCAGAATATTTATTTAAGGTCGACATGATCTGTATAACTTTCTGCTCAGTTTCTTTTTTAACAAGTCCTCTTTTAATAGCTGTAGAAATAATTCCTGTTCCAATGGCTTTAGTTAGAATAATCGCATCTCCAACCTTTGCCTTAGAGTTAGTCCAAATGTCATTTGGGTGAGCGGTTCCATTAACCACCATCCCGTATTTTGGTTCTGGATCATCGATGGTATGTCCTCCAAGAATACTAATTCCGGCTTCTTCAGCCTTGTCGTGAGCGCCTTTTAATATTTCCTGAAGTATTTCCATTGGCAACCTGTTCGAAGGGAAACCTACAATATTAAGTGCAAATATAGGCTCGGCACCCATCGCATAAATATCACTTAAAGCATTCGCTGCAGCAATTGCTCCAAAATCGTAAGGATTATCAACAATTGGTGTAAAAAAATCAGTAGTCTGAACTAATGCAGTATCTTCATTAATTTTATATACTGCAGCATCATCCGAATCTTTAACAGCTACCAAAATGTTAGGATCATTTTCATTTAATGGAATATTCTTTAAGATTTTTTCAAGTTCTTGAGGCCTTAATTTGCAAGCACATCCTAAACCCTGGGTATACTTAGTTAATTTTATTTCAGAATAATCTTTGGCGCTAAATTTTATTTCTTTTTTATCAAGATTAAACTGTTTTATAGTTTCAATAATTATCTGTGAAGCTCTGTTAATTTCATGTTCGGTTGTGTTTTTGCCAACGGAGAATCGAATGGTTCCCATAGCAAAATCTGTACTTAACTTAATAGCAGTTAATACGGGAGAAACATCAACCGAATCTGTATGACATGCGGCACCTGCTGATGCTGCTATTCCTTTGTTCTCCAGTTCATTTAACAAGATATTAGCTTCAATATATGGGAAACTGACATTCAAGGTATTTGGTAATCGATGCTCTGGATGACCATTTAATTTGATATTAGGTAATTCTTCTTTTAGATTGCTAAATAGCAAATTACGCACCGAATGCATATGAGTAATATTGCGATATAAATAACGATGAGCAATATCACAAGCCTTTCCCAAACCAACTATCTCTAAAACATTTTCTGTTCCTGCTCTTTTATTTTGCTCATGATCTGCACCATGAATTAGTTTCTCTAACTGAACGCCTTCTTTTATATACAAAGCTCCAATTCCTTTGGGCGCATATAATTTATGCCCTGCAATAGATAAAAGGTCTATATCTAATTCTCGCACATCAACTGGGAATTTACCGGTTGATTGTGCAGCATCTGTATGAAAGTATATATTATTTTTTTTTGCAATTTTAGCAATTTCAGAAATTGGTTGTATCGTACCAATTTCATTGTTTGCATGCATCACAGTAATAAGAATAGTTTGCTTGGTAATTGCTTTCTTAAGCTTTTCTATCTTTATAATTCCATTCTCATCAACAGGTATGTATGAAATATTAAATCCTTTACGTTCAAGGAACTTGCACACTTCCACTACAGCGGGATGTTCTATTGTAGATGTAATAATATGATTGCCTCTATTCTCATAAGCGTAAGCAATTCCCTTAATGGCATAATTATTAGATTCTGAGCCTCCACTGGTAAAAATTATTTCATGAGGCTTACAATTTATTAAAGTTGCTACCTGTTTACGAGCATTTTCAACTGCCTTTTTGGTTTCTATTCCATAACTGTGCGAACTGGAAGGATTTCCAAAGAAATCAGCTAAATATGGCTGCATAGCTTGCACTACTTCCTTATCAACAGGTGTTGTAGCATTATAATCAAGATAAATTTTCATTTTATGAAGCTTTTGTAAATCGTAAATTTACGAAACATCTCTTAATTGATTTTGAAATAGAATAAGTATCTTAAATTTTCCTGAAATTTTGACAGATGTAAATAATTTTATTTCATCATAATGTCCTGTGAGAGTGTGAATTAACTGCCAATTTTTCATAAATATGAATTGGCATATAATTTGAATTTTAGTCTTTGAGATTAAATTATTGTTTAACTAAACTATAGGAGGACCAAGTTATGATACCAATGTTACGAAACAGCAGATTTTTACCAAGTTTTACTGACGATTTTTTTGGCAAGGATTTTATGTCTGACTTTTTTGATTCTTCTGTAAACAAAACAATTCCAGAAGTAAATGTCCTTGAAAATAAGGATGCATTTATGATTGAAGTTGCTGCACCAGGATTAGAAAAGAAAGATTTTAAAATCGACGTAAATAATAACGTTTTAACAATATCATCCGAACGAGAAGCTAAAAATGTTGATGAAAAGAAAAAATACATTCGAAGAGAGTTTAGCTACAGTACATTCCAAAGAACATTTAGTTTACCTGAAAGCGTAGATCAGGAGAAGATTAGAGCAAATCACAAGGATGGAATACTAAGCATTGAAATTCCAAAGCGTGATGAGGTAAAAGAAAAACCAAGAAAAGAAATTAAAATTTCATAAAAGAAGGAGCGGGCAGAGGCCCGCTTTTTTATTTATACCTTTAAAATGATTACTAATTCTTTTTGGATTTATTTTTTACATTTGTGTTAAGTAATATTTTGTATAAAAATAATAACCCAGAAAGAAGGATTATGTCGAAAGTAAAACAAAACTTAAAAACAAAGAAGAACAAACCAGAAGTTAAATCGAAAGATTTTTTTGAAAAACTGGATGAATTTTTTGAATCTAATGGCAACGTTTTCTTTTGGATTTCAATGGTTTTCACCCTTCTTTTTTCTTTTCTTTTGTTCAATTTTAGAGTTAGTGAAGCAGGTGACGATTCTGCTTATATTTTCAGAGCATATAAGTTCATCAAAGAGTTTATGTTTCCTACCTTCCAGGGACCTTTATATCCAATGGTTATGAGCGTTTTCATTTGGGTTTTTGGATTAAACATAACCATGCTAAAATCGTTATCTTTAGTAGCAATTATTTTTCATTTATATTTTTTATATAGGGCATTTAAAGGACGGGTATCTGGATTTCTTTTGATATATGTAATGATCATTATTTCATTTAATGCATATGTCTTATATTATTCAAGCCAGACTTATTCCGAAGCTTTTTATCTATTCTTACAAGCTTTCTTCTTCTTTTATTTTTTTAATGCATTTGTATCAAGAAATGAAGAACCAAATATAAAAGAAAGTTGGGGAAGCTATTTTATCCTTGGGGTATTTTTACTTTGTCTTGGCTTAACCAGAAGTATTGGTTATGGAGCTTTTATTGCAGTATTTTTATTCTTCTTAATCTCAAAACAATGGAAAAGTGCTTTTTTTACAACAGGTGCATTTGCTTTTGAGTTCGGATTGTTTAATTTCATCAAAAAATTTCTTTTTCATTCTGGTGACTCTCAGTTTTAAACTCAGTTGAATCGTTTGATGCAAGTAGACCCCTTTGATGCAGCTAAAGGCAATGAAAACCTGATGGGTTTTTTTGAAAGGTTTGTAGGTAATTCAAATCTGTATTTATCAAAACATCTCTATAAATTTATTGGATTAAGACCTGAATTTCCTCAACCCAATACATTTTTAACTCTAATTATTTATGCCTTATTTATTATTGCTATTTACTTTGCTTTTAAGAAAAATAAATATCTCTTATTTACTGGTATTTATTTAGCTGTTCTTGTCGGCATTACATTTGTTATTGTCCAAACACGTTGGGATCAGGATAGATTAATTCTGGTATACTTACCTTTAATTCTTTTGTTTTTATTTTCTGGTATTTATTATTTGGGTAAACAAAAATCATATAGGTTTATTCAATTTTTACTGCCAATTCTTTTGGTGATTTTGTTTTTCACCAACCTAAATGTTACAACCAAAAAAGTTAAAGCAAACGACGAATATTTAATGGAATCGCTAGCAGGTAATGAATTTTATGGAATGACACCTGATTGGATTAATTATATCAAAATGAGCCAATGGGCCGCAAAGAATGTTCCGAAGGAGGTTATGATTGCTTGCAGAAAACCAAGTATTTCGTTCATTTATGCTAAAAGAGAGTTTCACGGAATATACAGGATAACAACTGAAGATCCTGATGAGTTATTGCAGAAGTTGAAAGATCGTAATGTAAAGTATGTAATAATGGGAAGTTTAAGAAAACATCCTCTGCAAAAAACGCAATATACAATTAATACAGTACAAAGGTATTTGTATTTTATCCAGCAAAAATATCCTGAGAAGATTAAACATATTCAGACAATTGGTGCTGATGAGCCTGCCTACCTGTTTGAAATTCTTTACTAAATATGAGTCAAGGAAAAGATTATAATAAATTAGGATTAAAACTAAGAAAAGGAATTCACATTTTATTTAAAATTCTATTTAGCTTTAAATCTGAAGCATATAATGTTCTGTGGCTAAAATTTTTACAGCTTTTATTAGCACCTATTGATTACATCTTTTATATCATTGAAAGATTAAGCATAAAGAAAAATGAAAATCAAGAAATACCTATAATTTTTATTGTAGGTATACAAAGAACAGGGTCAACCCTAATATCGCAATTCGTTGAAAAGGTTTTTCATTTTTTTCCTATAGGTAATTTTAATTCTATATTTAAGCGATCCAGTTATTATCTTCATAAATGGATTTCAAGATTTTATACTAAATCAAATAAATCCTATAGAAACTTTTATGGCATTTCTAAAGGCTTCTTCTCAATAGGTGATTGTTATGAATTATGGGATAGATGGTTTGGGGAAAATCATTATATCTTACCTGAAAAAATAGATGATAAAAGAAAACAAAATTTAATATGTAACTTCTCAAATTTATTTATTGCATATAAAAAACCGATACTCACAAAAAACAACAGAAATTCATTATTAATTCCTTTATTTAATGATACTTTTCAAAATGCATTTTTTGTTGTAGTTAAGAGAGATCCTTTAGCAGTAATTCGCTCTACCTTAAAAGCAAGTAAAGACTTTTTTGGTACAGACGATTTATTATGGGGCTTATACCCTAATCATGATTTTGAAACAAATAATTATGAAAATAGTATTGAAGCAGCCACTGTTCAGTTCTTAATGCTCGATAAAATTCTAACTGAACAAGTAAAAAAGTTAGCAAGTGATTCATATTTGGTTGTAGATTATGATGAATTTTGTGAAAATCCTGAAAAATTTAGAAACCAATTAGAAAATAAGTTAAATTCAAAATGGGACTTTACGATAGATAGAACATTTGAAGAAAATAAGTCATTTCAAACTTCAAAACGATTAGAAAATTCTAATTTAGATATTCAAATTAATAAATACCTATATAAATGGAAGGACAAAATATGAATTTCACCAGTTTTCCTTAAACCAAATTTAAATATATTTACGCTCCCTATCTAAAACTGTATCTGTGGAAAAAAAAAGACTTAAAAAGATATTTAATTTCATTTTTAAACTTGTAGTTACTGTACTAGCAATTTATATCGTGGTTAGAAAAATAGATATGTCAGAACTGTGGTTAAATATCAAGACAGTAAATCTATTCTACTTTTTATTGGCGTTAATAGTATTGGGAGGTTCAAAAATTATTGAAGCATATCGTTTAAACGTATTTTTTAGAGCTAAGAAAATAATTCTTTATCATATCCAAAACTTAAAATTATACCTACTTGGTATGTTTTATAATTTGTTTCTACCAGGAGGAATTGGTGGAGATGGATATAAGGTTTATTGGTTGAAAAAAAATCAGGATGCAAATTTAAAATCTATTATTTGGGCCTCTATTCTTAACAGAGTTAGTGGATTATTTGGTTTACTTATATTAATTAGCATTTCTACTATCTTCTTAAGTTATGATTTTAAGTATAATAATTTTCTAGTATTTTTAATACCCTTAGGTTATTTGGTCTATTTCTTCTTTCTAAAATTGTTTTTTAAAGATTATATATCAACCTTACCAAAAACAACAATTCAATCTGTAATAATACAATTCTTACAACTGGTTTCAGCACACTTTTTATTGTTAGGTTTAGGTTTACAATCAGGCTTTAACGATTATTGGTTTTTATTTCTAATTTCAGGAATAATCTTTGCAATACCAGTAACTTTGGGAGGTTTTGGCTCAAGAGAATTAGTTTTTGTATATGCTTCACAGTTTTTAGAGGTTGATGTTAATATCGCCGTTGCATTGGGGTTACTTACTTATGTACTAAGAGCTATTTTATCGTTTAGTGGTGTATATTTTTTAATTTTTCCTCATAAATTAAATGATAATAATTCAGCTTCTTAGCTAGATTTTTTTATTTTTGTTTGCTTTTATCGATTTTAAATAAATTCTATGCTTGAAATCAAGTCTATCCGTTCGCGAGAATTCCATTCATATTTTGAGAAATTAGCTCCTAATTATTCAAAATACAGAAGAAGATATCAATATTTCTGGAGAAATATTACAAAGTATTGTAATTATTATATTCAGGATGAAAACTCTGTAATTGAAATTGGATGTGGCAATGGTGATTCTTTGGCAGAAGTGAAAGGAAAGGAAAAGGTTGGAATTGATTTCAGCTCTAAAATGATTGAGGAAGCAAAGAAAAACCATCCAGAAATAGAATTTCATCATATGTTAGCAGAAGAAATTAGTCTCGATAAAAAGTATGATGTTGTTCTTTTAACAGGAGTATTGGGATATTTTGATAATGTGTTAGATGTTTTAAATTCAATAAAGAAACTATGCCATTCCAGAACAAGAATTATTATTTCTTACTACAATCATTTTTGGGAACCTATATTACGTTTTGGAGAGTTATTTGGTATTAAAAAGCGCAGCCCACGTAAAAATTGGTTAACACGTAATGATATTGCAAACTTGCTTTATCTGGCAGATTTTGAATCTTTTAGGACAACTCGAAGTTTATTGATACCCATTAATATTCCACTTCTTTCGTATATTTTTAATAGATATTTTGCTCGCTTACCTTTTTTTAACCTGATGTGTGTGAATAAATTTATTAATGCACGTCCTATATTCCATCAGAAAGAAGAAGATCGTAAAGAATATTCAACAACTGTGGTTATTCAAGCAAG
>PKTC01000260.1 GCA_002869305.1 Marinilabiliales bacterium | reverse complement strand
ACATTGCTGATGTTTATTTTGAAATGAGCCGCTTTAAACCTGCAATTGAATTCTACGAAAAAGCTTTGGACTATTTCTATGAGCAGAGAGAGATCAATAATAAAATTTACATTTATAATAAGTTAGGACATACTGAGAAAATGCTTGGAAATTATGATAATGCCCTTTTCTATTATGAAAAACCTCTTAATTTATATTTATCCGAAGATGATCATAAAATTTCTGAAGCCTATAATCATATTGGTGTTATTTACAAACTTCAAGGTTCTTATACTGAAGCCTTAAATTATCACCAAAAAGCCTTAAATGCTGCAAATATTTCCTTGGATCAACAAGAAATTGCAAATACTCTTAATTACTTCGGAAGCCTCTATTGGAATAAGAGTCAATATGACAGTTCCTTCTTATATTATGATAAAGCTCTTGAGATTTACCGTGAATTAGCCGATACAGTTAGTGAGGCTAATGTATTAACAAACATTGGAATTGTTTATAAAGATATTGGAGAATTTAAAATGGCTCTTGATTATAACATCAAGGCTCTTGAACTGAGGACTAAAATTGGAAATAGAAAACAAATTGCCAATTCTTATCACGTCATTGGTAATATTTATCTTGCTAATAATGATCTAGAAAATGCACTGGAGTTTTATTTCATTTCGCTAAAAATAAGGGAAAACATCAATGATGTGCTTGGTTTGGCCCAAACTCAAAATAATATTGCTCTGGTATATAAAAAGCAAGATTTTCATGAGGAGGCACTTAATTATTTAAACATGTCTTTTAATAATTATACCAAAATTGGAAACAAACAATTAATAGCCAGCTCATTAAATCAAAATGGAAGCCTACACAAAAAATTAAATAAGTATGATTTAGCACTCGAAAATTATCTTGAGTCATTAAAATTATACCAAGAACTAAACAATCAAAATAAAGTAGCATCCATTTTAAATAATATTGGGATTATATACGATGATATTAAAAATTATTCCAAGGCTCTTGACTCTTATACCAAAGCACTTGAAATAAAAAGAAGTATTGGCAATAATAAAGAAATTGCATATTCTCTTCAAATAATTGGAAACACTTACCTCAAATTAAAAAGATATAGACAGGCACTGGACTATTATAACGAATCACTTGCACTTAGACTAGAAGTAGGTGATAAAATAAGTATTGCAAATTCTTATAAAAGCATTGGAAACACATACCTGGAGTTAGGAAACTATCAAGATGCTTTAAACAATCTTCATGAATCATTGAGAATACGAGATGAACTGGGAGACATGAAAGGTGTAAGTGAAGTATTAAATGACCTTGGTAATTACTATTTAAAAAGCAACAATTCAGAGCAAGCACTTAATCATTTTAACAGAGCAATAGATATTTGCGAAAAGACTAATGATCAAAATTTAATGGCACTTTGCTTGAGGAAGGTTGGTGTAATACATATAAATAAAGGTTCAGCAACAGAAGGATTAGAGAATATAAACAAATCTCTTGAAATTGGTAAAAATATTGATAATCTAGATCTTATTAAACTAGCATATTTAGAATTATTTAATTACTACAATTCCATAGGAAATAAAGATAAAGCATTGGAAAATTATATAAATTATACCATAGTAAAAGATACTTTAAACTCAAAACTGAGCTCACAAAGACTGGTAGAAATTCAAATGAATTTTGAACTCGAAAAAAGTTATAGTGAAATTACAAGAATTGAAAATGAGGTTAGTCAGTTAACCGCCGAAAATAAAATTCGTGAACTTCAGTTAAAAAAACAAAAAAATGTAAGAAATCTTCTGTCAATTATTGTAATTATTACACTTCTGTCTGCATCTCTTATTTTTAGTCAATTCTTATCGAAAAGAAAAACCAATATACTTCTTAAAGAAAAGATTAGCGAGGCAGATCAATCAAACAAACTACTTAAAGAATCAGAAGACAATCTTAAACTGCTTAATGCTACAAAAGATAAGTTTTTTTCAATTATTGCACACGACTTAAGAAATCCTTTTAATGCACTTCATGGATTAACACAGCACTTGATTAAAAATTACACTAAATTTGATTCAGAAGAAATAAAACAATCACTTGAAATCATATATAACTCTGCCGATGACTTATTAGAATTACTAGAAAATCTCTTACATTGGTCTAGATCACAGAGAGGTAAGATGCAGTTTACACCTCATCAAATAAATTTGGCAGAATTAGTTGAAAAAACATTCAATCTCCTGGGAATGAATGCCGAAAAGAAAAAAATTAATCTGGTAAGTGAAATAAAGCCTGATCAAGAGATTTTTGCAGATAATGATATGCTTACCGCAATTATTAGAAACCTGCTTTCCAATGCCATAAAGTTTTCCCATTCAGACAGCTTTATTCGAATAAGTGCTGAGGAATTTAGTAATCATACTGAAATTTCAGTTATGGATAATGGTGTTGGAATAAGTACGGAAAATATACAAAAATTATTCAGAGTTGATGTTTATCATACAACTTCAGGTACTTCAGAGGAACAAGGGAGTGGATTGGGTCTAATACTTTGTCAGGAATTTGTTGAAAAACATAATGGAAAAATATGGATAGAAAGCGAAATAAATAAAGGAAGTACATTTAAATTTACAATTTCAAAAAATATTCAAGGATAAGATATGGCAAAAAAAGAAATTTCGTATAACGAAGCTATAACAGAAATAGAAGAAACATTGTATCAAATTGAAAATGAAGAACTGGATATTGATATATTATCAGATAAAGTAAAAAGAGTATCTGCGTTAATAAAACTCTGTAAAAAGAAACTGCATCAAACAGAAACAGAGGTCCAAAAAATTCTTGATGAAATTGATGAAGAATAAAAAAGAGCCGTTCTAGAACAGAACGACCCTTTTAACCTAAACCATCTTACATTAAGGAACTATGCATCGATTTGAAATCCCATTGAAGATTGCGAAACTTCAGCATCGATGAACTCTTCAAAAAGTTCATGAACATATGAAATATCTAAAGCATAACCAGAACTCATAGTGGCTGTCTTATAGATTTCATTTGATATATATTTTATTTGATTTTGATTTGCTATTAAAACTTGGATTGGATCAATCTCTTCTACATTAAATTTACCTTGTGATTTCTTAAGAATTGCTAAATTATTATTGATAATTTGCTTCATTCTTTTATGCGACTGAGAAATGCTCGCTAATTTGTATCCAATTATTCCAATCACCTCTCCTGTCTCAATGTCTATTATTGGACTACCCGAATTACCTTGCTTAATGCTTGAATCTACTTGTAAATATTTCAAGTCTTTATCCATAAAAGTAGAAGATAATATACCTGTTTTTATTGCTAGGTTTTCCTTTTCCAACTGATAACCCAAGATAGCAATGCTTTTACCAATCTCAGTGTTTTTATTATTGCTTAATTTTAATGATGGAATTTTTTTAAATTCCTTAAAATCAATATTTATTGCAGCAAAAGGTGTTTTTTCATTCTTAATGCCACGAATTATTCTTTGCTTTAATTCGTCCATTGATATTTCTATACTTACATTATTTGTATATCCATCAGATTTAACGAAGCTTATTTTTACTTTATCAGCCTTATAGATCTTAAAAAGATAATCATCAGTAATTAAAAAATGATCATTTGCTTTAAAACCTGTCATTGACAGCAACTTAATACCTGCTGAGCTAAAGAAACTTAGTTGACATACTGAACTATGACTTTTACTCCAAACGGTTTTGTACATGGTTAATAAATTTTGTTGTTGTTAATTTTACTAGCTTGATTTTGTAGTTGAAAACTACCCTTTTCAAATAACTTCAACATCATCTGATCTGCAATCAGCCACTCCTCTGTTGTAATACTCATTGATTTAGTTATTTTTAGTGGGTTTACCGATAAATCATCTTCATCTATGATTATCTCTAAACGATATTCTGAATTAGTATCTGTCGACCAATGCTTTACAATACCATTAGGAGTAGAATAAATTTTCTGATATAACACTAAGGTTATAAGCTCCTTTGTATTTCTAACATTAATACTTAAATCGACAGTATTCATATTAAATCATAATAAGTAACAACCCAAAGGTTGAATTGTAATACTAAAAATAAATATTAATAAATGATATAATAAAAACGATGGTAACAATAGAAAACAAAACCAAGACCCCCAGATCAAAACTTTGTGTTGTTACAATCCTTTCTTTAATTGAATAAAATATTTTTCTCATAATTATCTCATTAATCACATAGCTAAAATAGATTTTATTAGTCATCCTAATTTTATGACTTTTTTATCGTATGGAATTAATAAATTATCGTAGCTTTATTTAAAATTAACGTAAATCATAATACTATTTTTTGCGATAATAACGTTGTTCATATTCGAACACGAGGTGTTTCATTATCGTTCACCTGTTAGTTAATGAGACACTATGAAAATTAGTATTAAATCCTGATATTTAAATGCTTAATACATATGGCACAATATATGAGAACTCAAAACGAATTTATGTTGAATTTTAACAAAGTGGATAAAATGAAAATTTTTAAATTAATAACACTAACAACTCTTACTTTTCTTTCTTCCTTATCTATGCAGGCTCAACAAGTATGGACATTAGAAGATTGTATTAATCATGCAATTGAAAATAATATAAGTGTAAAAAGACAAGAACTGAATGCTGAGTCAGCAAATAAAACGTATTTTCAATCTTTGATGGAAATACTTCCAAATGCTAATGCTAATGGAAATCATTATTTAAACTCTGGCAAAACTTTAAATACAGAAACGTATCAATACGAAGATGAAAGCTTTCAGGGAGGTAGTTTCAATATAAATACAGAAATTAATGTATTTAATGGTTTACGAAATTTAAATACCATAAGAAAAAATAGTCTTGACTTAAAATCTCAATTACAAACCGTTGAAAAGGTTAAAAATGATATAACACTTAACGTTTCAACAGCTTATCTTCAAATACTTTTAAACAAAGAATTAAGAGATAATGCAAAAGAACAATTGGATGTTACCTTAGAACAAATTGAGAAAACCAAACGACTTGTTGAGATTGGAAACTCAGCCAAAGGAGATTTATTGCAAATAGAATCTCAAGCAGCTTCAGAAAAAGCGGCTTTAACAAGTGCGGAAAATAATTTTAGGATTTCTTATTTAGATCTATCTCAGCTACTTAATTTAGATAATGTAGAAAATTTCGAGATTTTAATTCCTGAAATTCCAGATATTACTCTAGCTGAAGATATTTCAAGTGCAAAAGATGTCTATAATGAGGCACTAGGCTTTCTTCCCCAAATTAAAAGTGCTGAATTAATGCTTAAAAGCTCCGAAAGAAGCTTAGCAATTTCATATGGAAGAATAAGTCCAAGTCTTGTTTTTGGTTATCAATATCAGTCAAGATACAATGAACTTGCTACAAATATTGCCGATCCTAACTCAAGTTATCCTTACATGGATCAAATTGGCGATAACGGATCACAAGTGATTTATCTAGCAATTCGAGTTCCCATATTTAATAACTGGCAAACAGGTAATGCTATAAGTCAATCTAAAATTGATCTATTAGATTCAAGATTATATCTTGATTTACAGAAGCAAAACTTATATAAAAGCATTCAACAAGCTAGAACGCAAGCTTTAGCTGCACTCGATAATTTTATTGCAAATTCGGAAGCAGTTGAATCAATGGAAGAAGCCTTTAGATATACTGAACAAAAATATGATGTTGGTTTGGTTGATATATTAGAATATAAAACAGCAAAAAATCAATTAAATAAAACAAAATCAGATTTAGCCCAGGCTAAGTACGAATATATTTTTAGAACTAAAATATTAGATTTTTATAAAGGAGAGCAAATAAAACTATAAACAAAATCATTTCTTCATGGTAAAATTTTTAGGGGTTAATAAATTATTCGTCGATTTAATTATAGTTTAGGATTAGTAGTTGGTTTTTATTTCAAAAATTGCTTTTCTTTCAAGTCCGGGTTCCATCCCGGACTTTTGCATAAAAAAAGGAACTTTTCAAGTCCCTTACAATAATTTCAATATTAATTTTTTGCTAGATAACCTTTTCAAGGCATTTAAAAGGTTCTTTTTGCTTAGGATATAAAATTTCACCTGTTATATCAAATCCCTTACTTTTATATAATTTAATTAGGTGCTCACTTGAGCTAGCTACATCTATACGGATCGATTTGTATCCATTCTCTTTAGCAAATTTCTCGGCAAATTCCATTAGCATCCTTCCAATTCCTTTTTTTTGCCAAGAAGGGAACACAGCAATGCGATGAATAACCATATATTTATCATTCTTATTTTTCCATTCAACGGTATCAAAAACAGATTCTTGTTGCTCATCGAAACTGATTGTACCGATACATACTCCCTTTGCTTTAATAATGTATAAGGTATCATTTTCAACTTCTCGCAGTAGTCTGAAATAATCTGGATACGAAGAATTCCATTGATAAACACTATTCTTATTGAAATCTTCTATGCAATGTTGAAGTAAGTACATTACTTCTAAGATATTACCGGCCGTTGCTTTTTCTACTTGCATAATGCTAAAAAGGGAAATTAATATCTAATAATAACAAATGTAATCAAATAATTAAATCTTACCTTCAAAATTAATTATAAAACTCCTTCAATTTTAATAAAAAATAAGCTTTAATTAAAATTTTACTTAAATTATATCGTTTATTTTATGTTAATTAGAGCAACTAAATATTTAACCAATACAATGTCAAAACATCTATACTATCTAATCTTTAGTCTAACCTTTACCTTATTTCTTTCTTGTGAAAAAGAAGAATTCAATACTTCAGCCAATGCCTATTTAACTTTTTCTCAGGATACCATATTATTCGATACAGTTTTTACCTCTATTGGATCATCAACACAGCGATTTACCGTTAAAAATCCTTATAATAAAAACCTAAAGATAAATTCCGTATACCTGGCCGGAGGTGAAAATTCTCCTTACAGAATTAATATCGATGGTTTCCCTGGAACCCGTTTGGAAAATATTGAATTAAGAGAAAAAGATAGCTTATATGTTTTTGTTGAAGTAACCATTGATCCGTTAAACGAGGATCTCCCCATGGTAGTAAAAGATTCAATGGTATTTCAGTTTAATGGGAAACAACAGGATATCGATTTGATTTCGTATGGACAAGATATTAATTTAATAAATGGTGAAATTATTGGAACAGAAATATGGAATAGCCCGAAACCATATCTTATTTACAATTCAATGTTGGTTGATACCAATAGTACTTTAACACTTGAAGCCGGAACACAACTATTCTTTCATAAGGGCTCCAGATTATATGTTGCAGGAACTATTGTCGCCAATGGGACTTTTGAATTACCAATTATTTTCCAGGGAGACCGATTAGAAAATGACTATGAAGATATTCCCGGACAATGGGATGGCATTTGGCTGATGGCCGGAAGCCAGGATAATGTGTTCAATTTTACGGAAATTAAGAATGCCATCATTGGGATACAGGTAGACACTCTGGCTAACACGACAAATCCTACTCTCCTATTATCGAACAGTAGAATTGAGAACATGACTTCTGCAGGTATTTATGCACAAGGATCAACCATAGAAGCATATAATAATGTAATTGCAAACTGTGGTCAATATGCGGTTGCTCTAACAATTGGTGGATCATACGAATTTTATCACTGTACCATTGGTAATTATTGGGGATATTCAACAAGAACAACTCCATCGGTAATATTAAACAATTATTATTTTGATATTAATAATAATTTACAAAGAAGACCTATCGACAAAGCTTTATTTGGCAATTGTATTATCTACGGAAATAAAGAATCTGAGGTTGTAATTGATAAATATGAAGATGTTGATTTGCACTATAAATTTGATTACACCTTAATGAAAGTGGATAAAGATTTTTCTACCTCAGATCCAACCAATTTTGAGAATGTAATCGTTAATTACGATCCAAAATTTATAGATCCCTATAACGCAGATTATGAATTGGATACTCTTTCAATTGCCAAAGACAAGGGCAAAAAAGAATATGGAGCAATGTTTCCATATGATTTAAATCATGAGAACAGAACTTTGGATCTTGCGCCAGACCTAGGTGCATTTGAACGTTTAGAAAAATAAAAAGTAATGAAACGGCTCATATTTGCTTTCGTATTCTTATTCTTGACAATGTCTATTTACGCTCAGACACAAGAAAGTTATAAGGTTCTATTTTACAATGTCGAAAATCTTTTCGATACATATGACGATTCATTAACAAACGACGAAGAATTTCTACCTGAGGGTGAACGATTTTGGAACAACCACAAATATTACAGCAAACTAAATAACGTTTACAAAGTTATTATGGCTGTAGGAGAATGGAATCCGCCAGCTATTATTGGCTTATGTGAGATCGAAAATTGGAAGGTTCTTCATGATTTAGTTAATAATACTCCATTAGTTAAATATGAGTACCAAATTATTCATAAAGAATCTCCCGACAGACGAGGAATCGATGTAGGTTTTTTATATCGACAAGAACTCTTCAAACCTTTAGATGAAGAATTTCTTGCAATAAATTTTCCAAATAATCCAGAAAGTAAAACACGCGATATAATCTATGTTAAAGGAATTGCAAATAATACTGACACTTTGCACCTTTTTGTTAATCACTGGCCCTCACGTTGGGGAGGACAATTGGAATCAGAAGATAAAAGAATATTTGTTGCATCTGTATTGAAATCAAAAATAGATTCCATTTTTGATTCAAATCCTTCTTCAAATATTATTGTTACAGGAGATTTTAACGACTATCCTGACAATAAAAGTATTAACGAGGTTTTAAATGCAAAACAGAATTTTTATACGCTTGATAAAAATGCACTCTACAACCTCTCGTCGGACCTTGCCAAAACAAAAGATATCGGTTCTCATAAATACCAGGGAGAATGGGGTATTTTAGATCAAATTATCGTGTCGGGCAATCTATTACTTAGTAATAATAAGATTTCAACTTCATTCAATGATGCATATATTTTTAGTGCTGATTTTTTGCTAGAACCCGATGAAGGAAATTTTGGTTTTAAGCCAAAAAGAACTTTCATTGGATATAAATATAATGGTGGATTTAGCGATCACTTACCAACATACTTGATATTAAACTTTAACAAATAGTTATTTTTTAGGTATTAAGCCAAGCTCCTCTCCTTTTTTTAGCATATAATTATACGCTTCGTTATAATCATTGCGAATTTCTCCTTCCAATATAGCTTCTTTAATGGCATTTTTTATTTCGCCAATAGTTTTACATGGCTTAAGAGCAAATGTCTCAATGATCAACTCACCTGAGATTGGTGGCTGAAAGTTCCGAAGGGCATCCTTTTCTTCAATTTCAAGCAGTTTTTCCCGAACAATTCGAAAATTATTTAAGTGTTTTTGTACAGTATTTTCATTTTTTGATGTGATATCCGCTTCGCAAAGTAGCATTAAATCATCAATATCATCACCAGCATCGAACAAAAGTCTTCTAACCGCAGAGTCAGTAACAATCTCTTGTGATAAAACGATAGGCCTTAAATGCAACTGAACTAACTTCTGAACATATTTCATCTTCTCATTTAATGGTAACTTCAGCCGTTTAAATATAGATGGAATCATCTTGCTTCCTAAATGCTCATGTCCATGAAATGTCCATCCAGTTTCTTGATTGTATTTTTTAGTCATTGGCTTAGCAATATCATGCAGGAGTGCAGCCCATAACAACCAAAGATCGTTAGTTCTTGCCATAAGATTATCGACAACTTCTATAGTATGATAGAAATTATCCTTATGCATCTGTCCTT
Source organism: Marinilabiliales bacterium (assembly GCA_002869305.1). Lineage (GTDB taxonomy): Bacteria > Bacteroidota > Bacteroidia > Bacteroidales > UBA12077 > UBA12077. The sequence goes on along the minus strand of PKTC01000260.1, from coordinate 11,333 downwards.
CCTTTGAATCAACTCCCTTTAGTTTTTGCAGTTCTGGCAAAAACTCCTCAAGCAATCCAGTATTTTCAAGCACTTTTATTCCAATCGATGGCTTAGGTGACAACAGAATCTTATTGAATTCATCTAATATTCGTTCCCTGGATAAAATATTGGTTCTTTTTCTATTTTCTGATATCGATTGATAGGTTTTCTGTTCAATACTAAAATTTAATTGTGCAGAAAAACGCACAGCGCGAAACATTCTTAAGGGATCATCCGAGAATGTTTGATCAGGCTCTAAAGGTGTTCTTATAATCTTATCCTTTAGATCATTTTCACCATTAAAAGGATCTAACAATTCACCAAAATCATTCTTATTTAATGAAAATGCCATTGCATTTATGGTAAAGTCTCTTCTTTTTTGGTCATCATCTAAAGTCCCATCTTCAACAATTGGTTTTCTGGAATCTTCTCTGTATGATTCTTTCCGAGCTCCTACGAATTCAACCTCGTAATCCTGATATCGAATCATGGCTGTTCCAAAATTTCTAAAAACACTTACTTTTACTTTTGGACCAAGCTTTTTTGCAACTTTTTCAGCTATTTCAATGCCACTGCCAACCGCTACCACATCAATGTCCTTGGATTGTCGATTTAATAGGGCATCACGCACATAACCACCAATCACATATACAGGTATTTGTTCCGAATCCCCTACTTGCGATATAATATTAAAAATCGGATCATTAAGACATTTCTTCATATGTAGATATGACAATTTATTAAAATTCATGACAAAATTACAATTATTTAGCATTAATCTGAACTAATCGCGTGTTTTTGCTGTTTGGAATGCAGTTTGATAATATCTAAATAAATTCATATATTGATATTTTGAAATAATTAAAATAATCATAATTAAAATAAAACGTAATGCTAGAACATTTAACAAAAGAAACATTTAAAGAAAAAGTTTTCAATTTTGAAGAAAACAAAGAATGGAAATTCGAAGGAAAGAAGCCATGTTTGATTGATTTTTATGCAGACTGGTGTCAACCCTGTAAAATGGTAGCTCCAATTCTTGAGGAATTACAGACAGAATACGAAGGTAAACTTAATATATATAAAGTAGATACTGAAGATCAGCAAGAGCTGGCAGGTATGTTTGGAGTTCGTAGTATACCATCATTATTATTTGTTCCTATGGATGGTCAACCACAAATGGCACAAGGGGCTTTACCTAAAGATTCATTTCAAAAGGCTATTAAAGATGTATTAAAAGTCGATTTAGAAAACTAGAATTNACAACTATATATTAAAAGTCGGTATTTACCGACTTTTTTTGTTTTATTACTTTTTTACTCTACATTTGCTGCATCAATGGGGTGCCAAAAATACAGGCTGAGATCATACCCTTCGAACCTGGTCCGGGTAATTCCGGATAGGGATAAGAAGTAAATCAAAAAATTTCCCATTGTTTTTCATTAAAGTTGATAGTTAGGTTTGCTACTTTGCAACTAAACTAGAATCATTTTTTAATAAAAACAATGATTTGTAGAGGCCTCAAGTTAATTTGTAAATACAGATTTTTCTGTCAACTATCCGAATGTTAAACAATAAATTAAAAGAAAATGAAACGGATAGGAATTATCATCTTTTTGATTACAACAACACAATTTGCTATTTCTCAAACTATTACAGGACTTGTTAAGAATGAACAAGGAGAAGCTTTAATTGGTGCTAATATTCTTATAAAAGAAACTTTTAAAGGAACAGCGACCAATATTAATGGAGAATTTATTTTCACAAAAATTAAACCTGACAATTACACCTTTAAGGTTTCTTTTTTAGGATACAAAACCCTAGAACAAGAAGTTCATAAAGAGAATTTAAAAAATATTGAATTCACCTTAGAACCTTCTAGTATTTTATCTGAAGAAGTAATTGTAACAGCAACAAGAGCAAAGGATAATGATCCTATCTCTTTTACTAACATAAGCAATTCAGAAATTAAAGAAAGCAACTTCGGTCAGGATATTCCATATTTACTTAGTTCAACACCATCGGTAGTTTCAACTTCTGATGCAGGTACCGGAATTGGATATACTTATTTTAGAATTCGCGTAACTGATTTAAACAGAATTAATATTACGGTAAATGGAATTCCATTGAATGATGCAGAAGATCATGGTGTTTGGTTTGTTAATATGCCAGATTTCTTATCATCTGTAGAAAATATTCAAATACAAAGAGGTGTTGGAACTTCAAGCAATGGAGCCGCTTCTTTTGGGGCAACCCTGAACCTTCAGACCAAAACCTTTAATAAAGATGCTTATGCAGAAATTAATTCGTTTTCTGGATCTTTCAACACTTTCAGAAACTCTGTAAGTTTTGGAACTGGGTTGATTAATGATAAATTTACCTTCGATGGCAGGCTTTCTAAAATAACTTCAGACGGATTTATCGATAGGGCAGATTCTGATCTGGAATCTTTTTACTTATCAGGTGCATATTATACCGGTAAAAGTATCTTAAAGGCGAACATAATTTCAGGTAAAGAAAAAACCTATCAAGCATGGTATGGTATCCCAAAAGTAAGATTAGAAGATGATAATGAAGGGATGCAGCGATATCTTGATCATTGGTTAATAGATCAGGAGGAATATGATCACATGATAAACTCCAATAGCAGAACATATAACTTTTATACATACGATAATGAAACTGATAATTACAAGCAAGATCATTATCAGCTTTTTTATTCATACGAATTTAATCCGGCTTTACATTTAAATACTGCATTGCATTATACACGAGGAAAAGGTTATTACGAACAATATAAAAAAGATAGAGATTTTGCAGATTACCAGTTAGATGATCTAATTATTGGTACAGAAACTATCTCGAGCACCGATTTAATTCAGCAGAAGTGGTTAGATAATCATTTCTACGGAGGAGTATTTTCACTTGAGTACAAGCTTGATAAACTAAACTTAACGTTAGGAGGTGGTTGGAATCAATTTTTAGGAGATCATTTTGGAGAAGTTGTTTGGTCGCAATATGCTAGTAATGGAGATATGAAACATCGCTGGTATGAAAATGATGGTAATAAAACAGACTTTAATATTTATACAAAATTAAATTATGCTCTATTAAATAAGCTAAAAACGTTTATTGATTTACAATACAGATACATTGATTATTCAATTGATGGAATTGACGATGACCTCAGGAATATTACACAGAATCATATATTTAATTTTTTTAATCCGAAAATTGGTTTGTTTTATGAAATAAGCGATTTACATTCATCCTATCTCACTTTAGGTATTGCTAATCGAGAGCCAAACCGCAGTAATTATACAGATGCCGATCCGAGTAAACCTTTGCCAACTGCTGAAACTCTCTATAATTTAGAGTTAGGATACGAACTATCTGCTACCACTATGTATTTAAGCTCAAACCTTTATTACATGTATTATATTGATCAGTTAGTGCTAACAGGTGAAATTAATGATGTGGGTGCTGCAATACTAACTAATGTTGACAAAAGTTATCGTTTAGGATTTGAACTTAGTGGAGGTATTCAACCAACCAAAAAGCTACATATTAGCGCTAATGCGACGATCAGTAAGAATAAAATTCTAAATTTTACTGAATATATTGACAATTGGGATACCGGAATACAAGCTGAAAATAACCTAGGAGAAACCGATCTTTCTTTCTCACCTAATATTATTGCAAACGGAAAAATTTCGTACGATCTGTTTAAAGATTTTAAAGCTGAGCTTATTTCAAAATATGTGGGCAAACAATATATCGACAACACCTCAAATAACGACAGATCAATTGATCCATACTTTGTAAACGATGTAAAATTTGCTTATAAATTTGAAACTAAATTGATTAAAGAAATCGGCATTAGCCTTTTAATAAATAACCTATTCAATCATGAATATGAATCAAATGCATGGGTTTACAGGTATATTCTTGGCAGTGAAGAATATTTAATGGATGGTTATTTTCCGCAAGCCGGAATTAGTTTTGTGGGAGGATTAACTTTAAAGTTTTAGGAATTGAAAAGGCAAGAAAAATTTCTTGCCTTTTTTAATCGCTGAAATATTGATTTAATATAAGCTTCAAGAATTTATATAACATTTTTTTAGAGAAAAACAATTTTTTCTGAAACTTTTTTCTGTTTAAAACGTTTTAATAAATAGAAAACAAATTATGCTTAATTTACTAAGCAACTGCAAGTAAAGTTTGTGTAAACAGTTTTTTCATTTAAATTTTAGGTTTAATTTTTAGGGTATTAAGAAAGTCAGGAACAACAGGTTTCTGGCTTTTTTAATTTATATACATTTCTCCTATTGTGTATAATTTATCTATTTTTGTGTAAAAGCTGACAAATGCGATTACAATTATTTACCCTCTTTTCAATTATCATCTTACTTTTCTCTTGTAAAGAGAAAAAAAATCGTACTGATAAAACTGTTTTTAGATATAATGAATCGAAAGGAATTGCAACCTTAGATCCTGCTTTTGCAAAGAGTCAGGTTTTAATTTGGCCGGCCAACCAGCTGTATAATGGTTTGGTCCAAATGGACAACAATTTGAATATTAAACCATGTATTGCAAAAGATTGGGAAATATCTGAAAATGGAATGAATTACACCTTTATTTTACGAGATGACGTGCATTTTCATGATCATGAGGTTTTTCCAGATGAGAAAGGTCGAAAAATAAATGCATATGATTTTGAATATAGTCTTAAACGAATAATTGATCCCAAAACGGCATCGCCGGGTGCGTGGATTTTTAATAATGTAAAAGAAAATGGCATAAAAGCTCTAGACGATAGCACTTTGCAAATACGTCTAAAAAAACCTTTTCCCGCTTTTCTTGGACTTTTAAGTATGCAATATTGTTCAGTGTTACCCAAAGAAGCCATTGATTTTTATGGAAATGATTTTAGAAACAATCCTATTGGCACAGGACCCTTTCAATTTAAGATGTGGAAAGAAGGTGAAAAACTCGTTTTAATTAAAAACGACAATTACTTTGAAAGAGATAGTTTAGGCAAACAACTACCTTATCTTGATGCAATTTCAATAACTTTTATAAATGATAAACAATCTGAGTTTCTTGAGTTCTTAAAAGGTAACCTCGATTTTATTTCCGGCTTGAACCCTGCAAATAAGGACGAATTAATAACAAAAAATGGTAATCTGAACCCCAAGTATAAAAATAAATTTAAATTGATTAATCAGCCTTATTTGAATACAGAATATCTGGGATTTCTGCTGGATACTTCAAAAATTGAAAACAAATTTTCACCTGTTTTAAATGAAAAAATTAGGCAAGCTATTAATTATGGTTTTGATCGTGTAAAAATGATGAAATACCTTAGAAATAATATTGGAGTGCCAGCCACGAAAGGTTTCATTCCTAAAGGGCTGCCATCATTTTCTGAAAAAATAGAAGGTTTTTCTTATAATCCTGATAAAACGAGAAAATTGCTATCAGAGGCTGGCTTCCCAAACGGAGAAGGTTTAAGCCCAATCACTTTAACAACTACAGCAGATTATTTGGATTTATGTGAGTATATACAGCAAGAATTATCTCAATTTGGAATTGAAATTATTATAAACATTAATACAGGAGCTACATTTCGAGACATGGTTGCAAATTCTAAACTTGAATTTTTTAGAGGCTCATGGATTGCAGATTACCCGGATGCAGAAAATTATTTAGCATTGTTCTATAGCAAAAATTTTAGTCCAGGTGGTCCCAATTATACGCATTATTTCAACCTTGAGTATGACAGACTCTATGAAGAAGCCATGCTACAAACCAATGATAGCATTAGACATTTACTCTATCATAAAATGAATAAAAAAATAATCACTGATGCAGTGGTTGTGCCCCTATACTATGATGAAGTAGTTCGGTTTGTAAATAATAGTATCTCTGGATTTGAAAGTAATCCAATTAATTTATTAAACTTGAAATACGTACAAAAAATTAATCAGTAGAATTGGCATAACTCTACGTAATTTTACTTATATCTTATCTTTTTTCATTTTATCATCAGTAAGATTGCTTTTGAGTTTAATGCCAATAAATTATTTGAAAATGCAGTCAGAATTTGATTCTTTATTACATTTGACAATCAAAAAAAAACAAAGGATGTACATTATAGCAGACAGCGGATCAACAAAAACAGATTGGGTTTTAATTGAAAACAAAAAGATTTCGACATCTTTTACTACAAAAGGTTTTAATCCTTATTTTACTACAACAGAGCAGCTTTATAAAGATTTAATCCATGAACTGCCCAATGATCTGAATCCAATACATATCAAACAAGTGTTCTTCTATGGATCAGGTTGTTCATTGCCAGAAATGAAAAATCTAATTTATCATGGATTAAAAAAGATCTTTAGTCGATCGGAAATTGAAATAAATCATGATTTATTAGCAGCTGCAAGAGCGCTGTTTAAAAATGAATCGGGAATAGCTTTAATTCTGGGTACAGGAGCAAACACATGCTTATATAACGGCAATAAAATTGTTCACAATATTCCATCGTTAGGATTTATATTAGGTGATGAAGGTGGCGGAGATTATTTAGGAAAACTATTTATTACTGAACTATTATACCATAATCTGCCAAAAGATATTTCATCCAAATTTCTTAAAAAATTTGATCTATCAGCAGATAATATTCTGCAGAAGCTCTATAAAGAAGATCATCCAAATCAATTTCTTGCATCAATCTGCGAATTTATTTTTGAGAAAAAGGAAAATAATGTAATTCAAGATATAATCTACAAATCATTTAATGACTTATTCAATACCCATATAATTAAATACAAAAATTACCATCAATACAAGATCAGAGCTACGGGATCTATAGCTTATTATTTTAAAGATTATTTAAATAAGGTTGCATCTGAATTCAATACCTCAATTGATTTGGTGGTGAGAGCCCCCATTTTTAAACTTGCAGACTATCACCTAAAATAAATTTAATTGTTTTGATATCGTTTTTTTATCAAGTATCTTTAAATTAGCAATTCAAAAAATAAAATATATCAATGAAAACGTGCATTATTATTGATGACGAAAAAAATGCTCGAGAAGCTTTATCTAAAATTATTGAGCGTTACTTTAATACAAAAATTAAAATTCTTCAATTAGCTGATTCTGTTAAGGAAGGTGTTTTTGCTATTAATAAATTTCGACCCGATATCGTTTTTCTAGATATTGAAATGCCTGAAGAAAATGGATTCAAACTATTTGATTACTTTGATATCTATGATTTTGAAGTCATTTTTACAACAGCATATAAACAATATGCAATAGATGCAATCAAATTTGCTGCACTGGATTACCTTTTAAAACCTATAAACTACATCGATCTAAGAGATGTGTTAACAAGGTTGGAAAAGAAACAAAGTAAATCATCAAATACAGATCAGATTGAAGCATTTCTCAGCAATTTGAATAATGATCCTGGTAATTTTAATAAAATTGCATTACCTACTATGGATGGATTTCAATTGGAGAAAGTAAACAACATTGTATATTGCCAGGCAGAAGAAAATTACTGTAAGATATTCACCAATAGAAACGAGGCTATTTTGGTAGCTCGTACATTAAAGAATATTGAGGAATTACTTCCAGAAGAGTTGTTCTTTAGAATTCACAAGTCTCATCTGGTAAATATGAATTATATAAAATCTTATAGTAAAACCGACGGATTCAAAATCATCCTTGATAATGGAATAGAACTAGATGTAGCTACACGAAGAAATGAGGAATTCTTAAAAGCACTTACAAAACGTTAATTTTAATCGAAAGAATGAAGAAAATTTTTCTTATACTGCTTTTCTCAATTCTTTGGATTCATATATCTTATAGTCAACAATATTATTCCAGAAATTATACTATTAACGATGGACTACCATATAATTCAATTCGCGATATATTTTTAGATGATAAAGGGTTTTTATGGTTAGGGACTGATGCCGGATTATCTCAATTCGATGGAAGAAGCTTTAATACAATCACAACTCAGGATGGACTTGCTGGAGATCAAATATGGTCAATTGCAGAAGGTGAAAATGGGCATATATGGATTGGTTGTCATGATGGAGGTATCTCAAAAATAATAGGTAATCACATTGAAACATTTACTGAAGAAACAGGATTAGTTTCAAATTTTGTAAGAAAAATTCACTATTCTGCCAGGTTTAAAATATTGTTGATAGGAACGGAAGACGGATTGTCTGTATTAAAAAAGGATCAATTTATTTCGTTTCACCAAGGATATAGCAACATAACTGATAGGCTTCAGGTAACACATTTTATTGAAGATAATGAATTTATCTATGTCTTTACCAATGGAAATGGTTTATATAAATATATGCCAGACGCTGAAAGCTTAATACGAATTCCTTCAGACCATAAGTTAAATCTTCCATTTGTAAATTCAGCATTCATTACCTCTTCTGGAGATACACTGGTTAACTTTAGAAGAAAGAATTTAGTTAATATCTCCACAGATAAAAATACAACCAAGGATAGCATCGGACAGGTGATGGCTTATGTTGAAGATTCTCAAAAGAATGTGTGGATGGCCGCCTGGAATAATAACTACATGAATGCTGGAGGTTTATTTAAATTTGATAGTACAGGAATTATATCATTTGGTAAATATATAGGTGTTAAATCTCAAAATGTATACTCTGTTGAATTTGATTCTAAAGAGAATCTAATTTGGGTTGGCACAAAAGAAAAGGGTTTATATTTATATCCACTAAGTAATATTCGCTATTACACTGCAGATGATTTTAATATAAAAGACTTAAATATAAATGATTTAGTAACTGATCATTCAAATAACGTATGGATTGCATTGGAAAATAATGTTGTAAAAAAAAATGCATCCGGGAATCTTAAAATTTATCCTTTAAACAAATTTGAATTGATCTATTCAAATTATGTAAATTCAAAGTTTAAAGACAAATATGCATATTTACTTGATAAGAATGGATCGTTTCAAAAATATCAGAATTTAATTTCAGCTAAAAAATATCGTTTTTCTAATCCTTATCAAGAATTTAGTGGGAATAAGATCCCTGACAGGAGTTTATACAAGCCTCTTAAATATGAAGTTTTAGTAAATAAAAAACTGAAAGAATTTAATAGTATTTTAATTGATAGTTCTGGCAATACATGGATTGGAAGTAATGTTGGTATTTTTAAAATCAACAAAGATTCAGAAAAAATATCTTATCACGATTTAGAAGGAAACCGGTTTAATAAGTTTCATTTTGATTCCAAAGATCAATTATACGCTGTAAGTTGGGCAGACCTTTTTATTTATCCCGATATTGAAAACAATTATGCATTTGACGTTTTTAACCATTATGAAAATAAAAGTCCGATAAATGTTTCAGAAATATTACACCTTAATAACGAAATCTGGTTTGCAAGTATAGATCATGGAATATTCAATTATACCCATGGTACGTTCTATTCTACATACAATCAGGATCAACTAGAAACTCATTCTTTTAATGATATTTGCACAGATATTGATGGAAGAATAATCGCAGGAGGAAACAATGGTATAATTTATATACTACAGTTTACGGAAGATACTTTCAAAGTATTCTTTGAGATTGACAAGAATGATGGCCTGCAAGGAACTAGTATTCGATACTTATGTTGCACAGAAAATAATCTTTTAATTGCTGGCACCAATAAAGGACTCAATTTAATTGATCTCGGAAGGTTTGAAAAGACTGGAAATATTTCAATTGATTTTATAAACAAAGCAAAAGGATTTACTGATTATTCCGGAACATGTTGCACTATTCAAGACAATAAATCATTATGGATTGGCTCAAACAAGAACTTGATTCAAATAAATTTAAAGAATTTAGAAAACCAAAGGCGCGATCATATTAATTTATACTTAAAATCCATACTTGTTAATGAAATAAAATATGATTTAAACTACATTGGCCAAATTGATCCATGGACCAACATTCCCAAAACATCTATTAGACTACCTTATAATAAAAATTCTTTAACATTTATATATGATGCAATAACGTACCTTGATCCAAACAATGTTAGTTTTAGCTATAAACTTGAAGGTTATCACAATGACTGGTTATCAGAAACCAAAGATCGTAAAGTGATTTTTCAGAATTTAAGACCAGGTAAATACAGATTAAGAATTAAGGCGAACACAGATAGGGAAAGATTTTCGGCGCAAGAATTATCCATTGGTTTTATCATTGCACAACCTTTCTGGTTTAAATGGTGGTTTCTAACTGCCATAACCATATCAGTTTTGCTTGTCATTTGGTTAATAATTATACTCAGGACAAGTTCAATTAGGAAAAAAGAAAGACTCAGAACTGGAATCGCTGAAAGAATTAGTGAATTTGAAATGAAAGCACTGCGGGCTCAAATGAATCCTCATTTTATTTTTAACGTGATTAATTCGATACAGAATTATATGCTCGATAATGATGTTGATGCTGCGCTGGGTTATTTGTCAGATTTTGCAAAGTTGATACGTCTCACACTTGACAATGTTTCTAAAAGACGTATAACACTTGAGGAAGAGCTGAACTATATCAAGTATTATATCAATCTGGAGCAAATGCGATTTGATAAACAATTTAAAACAGAAATAATTCTTCCTTCGGATTGGGATGGTGGTAAAATATTAATTCCATCAATGATACTTCAGCCTTTTGTGGAGAATGCAATCAAGCATGCTTTTATGTTTAAAACAGAAGACGCTATTGTTAAATTAGAATTTAAGGTAACAGATGATAACATACTAAAATGTATAATTGAAGATAATGGTATTGGCAGAAAGAAATCCAGAGAACTTAATAAGAGCAGAAAAAATCAATCTTCTAAAGGAACTTTTATAACCAATGAAAGGCTTGCATTGTTAAATCAGACTCAACAGCGAAAAGGTTATAAAGTTGAGATTATAGATCTGTACGATGAATTTGAACTAGCTTCCGGGACACGTGTAGAAATATTTATCCCTATTTAGTATAGAATTTTAGATTAAGACTGTGCAGACTGAATAAAAGCTTTGTACTGAAAGCAATCCAGTCTACACAATATTGTAATTTATATAGCTATCTGTTTTTCAACAAATAAGTTGCAAATTCTTTTCCATCTATTCTTGTATACTTAAAAGAAGTTTCCCCATCAAACGATACATTATTAAGATTAACAGGGTCATATAACTTAGCATACTTAAAATCAGCAAAATCATCAAACATTACATTCTCAAAACTTACACCATC
>PKTC01000428.1 GCA_002869305.1 Marinilabiliales bacterium | reverse complement strand
TTTTGAATTTATAGCATTAGAGAATTTAGCATCAGAGCAAGATATGCTTAATTGGTTATTTTACGCGAAAGAGCGTGCATTAAGAGAGCCAGAGGGTAGTATCTATATTCCTTTTGAAGAAGTTAGTGATGAAAGACGAATTTTTAATTATAACTTATCATATCGAAAAGGAGCATTATTAATGCATATGATAAGACACGAAATAAATGATGACGAGCTTTTCATGGATGTTTTAAAAACTTACTTAAATGAATTTCAAGATAGTGTAGCTACAGGTGATGATTTTCTAACTATCTTAAATAATAATACAGGTGAAGATTATTCAGATTTTTTTAATTCCTGGTATTATGGAAAAGGTTTTCCTGAATTTTCAGTTAGCTGGCAGCAAAATTCTGATACTGTTGAAATACAATCAATTCAAGAAGGTTCGTCAACTGAAAGTCCTCTTTTCGTTATGTATGTTGATTTCAAGATAGTGACCAATGAAGGTGATACTATAATAAGAGTAAAACATGAAGAAGAAACGGAAGTTTATAGAGTCTTAGTTAAAGGAACAGCAACGAGTGTAGAAATTGATCCTAACCACTGGATATTGCATACTAATAGTCAAGTTACAGAGATAAATAATCAAATAGAAGAAGAGATTTCAGTTTCTATATATCCTAATCCTACAAAAGAAAATTTAAATATTGATTTGCTCGAGAATATCATAGGAAAAGGTTATATAAATATACTAGATCTAAATGGAAGAATCTTATATCAAAAAGATTTTAATGATAATAAATTAATAATACTAGTATCAGAATTGCCAGATGGTCTCTATATTTTAAAAATAGAATATGAAAATCATTTGGCAGTTAGGAAATTTATCAAAAATTAGAATATAGAAGAATAACGATTAATGTTAAATGGAAAGGATGTGGTAAAGAAGCAATTGAATTACTTATAATATTATTGTTTCGAAAAACTATAGTTTTACTAATTATTTTGAATAGGATTTTCTTAGTATTCTGGACAAAAAATATTCTTCAAAAACTGGTCTGGTTGTCATTTTAGCTTCCTTTAGTCCTTTTTGGTAACTTAATTACTTGAAATAGTTCCTATTTCTAGGTTATCTTAATTTGCAAAAAGATATATTTCAGAGAATCGTATTCACTTTTACAATAATTAACTTTTAATCATCTCAAATTAAACAACATAAAAAATCTTACTAAACTTAGTAAGATTTCTTATAAAATGGAGTTTCGGGAATATGTAATTTTTCAAAAGATCTTCCTAAATTCAAGTTAATATGCCACTATTTTGTTAAATTTAAGGTTCTGTTAAGGCTTTTATGTGTTGCCCTTAAGGCAGGAAACTTGTCTAGGTTTTTACTGGTTCTTTAATCGGACTTAGCTTTGCAGGGTGGATTGAAATTAATTTTTTTACACCCCGAAAAATCAAAAGCCCTACAAACGTTGTGTTTGTAGGGCTTTTCTAGTAGCGGGGATAGGACTCGAACCTATGACCTTTGGGTTATGAGCCCAACGAGCTACCAACTGCTCCACCCCGCAATATATTTTAAGTACGTTTAAATCTTAATTGCGGATGCAAATCTAAGTAATGAAAAATAGAAAACAAAATTTTTATGCATTAATCTTAAAGAGTTTTAAGCTTTATTTTTAATTACTCGTTCTGCATCGTTAAATGTGAATTGTTAAATTATGTTATTGATAAGCCAGAAAAATTAAAAACCTTTCGTTTAATTCGTTTGTTTAAGCTATTTTAGTGGGCTTAAATAAACTGTTTTCTTTTGCAAAACTTATATCTTTGTAATCAAATTAAATAATTGATGATTAAAGAGAAAAAGAAGCGTTTCGTAAATAAACTTAAGCATAAGTACCGACTTAGTATTTATAATGATGATACATTCGAAGAAGTTTGGTTTTTACGCTTATCAAGACTTAATGTTTTTTCAATTTTAGGTACCAGTGTATTGCTTTTTACCATTGCAATTATTGTGCTAATTGCATTTACACCTTTGAGGGAGTTTATACCAGGATATCCGGATGGAAATATGCGTAGAAATATTATTACCAATGTATATAAGTTAGATTCATTGGAACATGAGTTGGAAATTCGCGATCGATATTTTGAAAGTATAAATACGATTATAAGGGGAGGAACGCCAGCGAGTTATGAGAGTTCTCAGGATACTGGTGTTAGTTATGAAGAAATTACATTTGATAAATCAGAACATGACTCATTGCTTCGTCAACAAATTGAAGAAGAAGAACTCTTTAACTTATCCATATTAGCTGGCTCTAATAATAAAACAGACTTTTCAAGCATTCATTTTTACCCGCCAGTGCGTGGCTTAGTTACCAACTCTTTTAATCCAAGCGAAAATCATTTTGGCACTGATATAGTAACTTCATCAAATAAGGTTGTTAGTGCAACTTTAGATGGAACTATCATTATTGCAAACTGGACCCTCGAAACGGGTTATGTAATACAAATACAGCACGATAATAATTTAATTTCAGTTTATAAACATAATTCGGAGCTATTAAAAAAAGTAGGAAACCATGTGAAAGCTGGTGAAGCTATTGCAATTATTGGAAATTCCGGTGAATTAACCAGTGGTCCGCATCTTCATTTCGAGTTATGGCATAATGGAACACCCATCGATCCAGAAGATTACGTTGCATTTTAAGTAAATTGGGAGAAGGAGAGTAGATAATTTAGATGAAAAAAAGAATTGCAATATTAGGATCAACAGGCTCAATTGGAACACAGGCTCTTGAGGTAATTAAAGAAAACCCCGATCAATTTGAAGTGGAAGTTTTAACTGCCTTTAATAATGTGGAGTTATTGGCAAAGCAAGCCAAAGAGTTTAAACCAAACACTGTGGTTATTGCAAATGAAGAGAAATACAATGACCTTACGGCACTACTGGAAAATTCTCCCATAAAAGTATATGCTGGAAATGATTCCATTTCACAAATTGTAGAAATGGATACTATTGATATCGTTTTAACTGCAATGGTAGGATATTCCGGTTTGTTGCCAACAATTAAGGCAATAAAAGCGGGTAAAACTATAGCTCTTGCCAATAAAGAAACTCTAGTTGTCGCTGGAGAAATAGTGCAGAAATTAGCTTTTCATCATAAAGTAAGCATCTATCCGGTTGATTCTGAGCATTCTGCAATCTTTCAATGTTTGGTGGGAGAAGGACAAAATGCCATAGAAAAAATTTATTTAACAGCATCTGGAGGACCTTTTAGAGGAAAGGATTTAGATTTTTTAAAGAATGTTACCAAGGAAAATGCTTTAAGGCATCCTAATTGGGAAATGGGTGCAAAAATTACGATTGATTCAGCTACAATGATGAATAAGGGTTTGGAAGCTATAGAAGCACGATGGCTTTTTGGATTGAATCCAAACCAAATCGAAGTTGTAGTTCATCCACAATCCATAGTTCATTCTGCTGTGCAGTTTGAAGATGGTTCGATAAAAGCTCAGATGGGATTACCCGACATGAAATTACCAATTTTATATGCTTTGGGATTTCCGGATCGGGTTAAAACAGAATTTCCACGTTTTAGTTTTTGGGATTACCCTGAGCTTAATTTTGAAAAGCCAGATTTAACTAATTTCCCAAATTTAACATTAGCTTTTAAAGCGATGGATCAATGTGGTAACGTGCCATGTATACTAAATGCAGCTAACGAAATAGCTGTTGAGGCTTTTTTAAAAGATAAGATTGGCTTTTGCGAAATGACAGATATTATTGAACAAAGCATGCAAAAAATTGATTATATAAAGCATCCAGAGTTGGATGATTTAATAAGTACAGATATAGAAACAAGAAAATTTTCACAATCATTAATAAAGAGGTAAAAAAGGAGTTAGATGGAAGTATTAGTTAAAACAGGGCAATTTTTACTTAGCATATCCATATTGGTAATTTTACACGAATTTGGACATTTTATTTTTGCTAAAATTTTTAAAACAAGGGTCGAGAAATTTTATTTATTCTTTAATCCTTGGTTTTCACTTTTTAAGGTTAAAAAAGGAGAAACAGAATATGGACTGGGTTGGTTGCCCTTAGGCGGTTATGTTAAAATTTCGGGAATGATTGACGAGTCAATGGATAAAGAACAAATGAAACAACCTCCTCAACCACATGAGTTTCGGTCCAAGAAATCATGGCAACGCTTATTAATTATGTTAGGTGGAGTATTGGTTAATTTCATAACTGCATTGGTTATTTATTCAGCCATATTATATGTTTGGGGCGAACAATACTTGCCAAATAAGAATGTTGAACACGGTATTATGGTAGACTCAATTGCTTATGATATAGGCTTAAGAAATGGTGACAAGATTCTATCACTAGATGGTGAAGAAATAGACGATTTTTATTCTATTGTTCCGGAGATAGTTCTGGAGGATGTGAAAACAATTCAAATCGAGAGAGATGGAAACAGAAGAGAAATACCAGTACCTGAATCTGTAATACCACAACTTTTAAAAAGCACGGATTTTATAAATATTCGTTATCCATTTTATATTGGAGGATTTGGAAAGAATTCAGCGGCAGAAAATGCAGGTATTAAACTTGATGATAAGTTGGTTGGTATCAATGGTCAGAATACTGATTATTTTGATGAGTTTCGCGAATTGATTTTACAATATAAAGGACAGGAAATTACTTTTAATGTATTAAGAAACAAAGATACTTTAGCCATTAACGTTCCTGTGTCCGAAGAGGGACTTATTGGAGTATATGCAATCAATCCACTCAGTTATTTCGAGCTTGAAAAAGTAGAGTATAGCCTTTTGGCTTCCATTCCCGCAGGGATTGATAAAGGCATTGAGACGTTTGGTAGCTATTTAAAGCAATTAAAACTAATATTCTCGCCAAAAACTGAAGCCTACAAATCATTGGGTGGATTTATTACAATCGGGAAGATCTTTCCTGGAACTTGGGATTGGCAAGCTTTTTGGAATCTTACAGCATTCCTCTCAATAATTCTTGCAATTATGAATGTTCTTCCTATACCAGCACTAGATGGTGGACACGTAATGTTCTTATTATACGAAATGGTAACAGGACGTAAGCCGAGTGATAAATTTTTAGAGTATGCTCAAATAACAGGAATGGTAATTCTTTTAGCACTTTTATTGTATGCAAATGGAAATGATATTTTTAAGCTTTTTAATAAATGATAAAATATCTTACATTTGTATAAACAACTAAAAAATTACGGTCATGTTTAAACCTAATATTATTCTTGGAATGTTTGGTCCTTGGGAAATTGTTATTATAGTTTTAGTAATTGTATTAATTTTTGGTGGTAGGAAAATACCTGAATTAATGAAAGGACTTGGGCAAGGAATGAAAGAATTTAAAAAGGCAACAAAAGAGGATGATGATCAAAAGGATTCAGAAAAATAAAAGAACAATAATTTAATTATAGAACCTGCTTAATCCAAATAAGCAGGTTTTTTATTTGCTAATATACATGTTAATAAATACATGCAGCTTTTTCTTTATAATTAATGCATAACTAGGATATATATATTATTTTTACCACTATATTCAAAATATTTATTTGATTTATGGGTAGAATAGTTTTTACTGCAGTTGTATTTTTCTTGGTATCAATTAATACTTTAGAAGCTAAGACAAAGTTTAACGAATGCCAAAATGATGATAATCCGGTTGATAAAGAAAAAAAGGACTCAATACCTATTTATCCCGATTTAGTTTACGAATATAAAATCGCCGAACTCAACAACATGACTCCTATTGAGTTGGAGTATAACGAAAGAGTTCGCAGATATATTGATGTTTATACAATTGAACGCAGAGAACATCTTGCTAAAATTATAGGGTTAGCAGAATTGTATTTTCCAATTTTTGAAGAAGCTCTAGATAAGTATCAACTTCCTTTAGAACTTAAGTACCTTGCAATTGTAGAATCAGCACTTGATCCAAGAGCTATTTCTTCGTCGGCAGCTGTAGGGCTATGGCAATTCAAAATCAATACAAGTAAAATGTTTGACCTGGAGGTAAACTCTTATGTCGATGAAAGATGTGATCCTTATAAATCAACCGAAGCTGCTTGCAAGTATTTACAGTATCTATATAGAATTTATGGCGATTGGCAATTAGCTTTAGCTGCTTATAATGGAGGCCCAGGAGTTGTGAGAAATGCTATTGCTCGATCCGGAGGTAAAACAAATTTCTGGGAAATTCACCCTTACTTGCCAGCTCAAACAAATGGCTATGTCCCTGCATTTATAGCTGTTAATTATGTAATGAATCATTACAATGATCATAACATAAGACCTATCAAGTCGGAGTTTATTTATTTAGATGTGGATACCATAAAAATTAATAAAGAAGTTACGTTTAAAAGAATTTCAGAAGTAACAAATATTCCTATTGAAACCTTACAATTTCTAAATCCATCCTATAAATTGGATCATATTCCAAAAATGAAAGAGCCGGCTGCAGTTATATTACCTGAAAAAAAAATAAAAACATTTTTACGAAATGAAAAGGCAATTTATGATGAGTCTATAGCTGAAACTGATTACAAAGAGGTTGTTGAAGCAGGCGAAACCAATGGGAAAATGAAAATAATTCATGAGGTTGCAAAAGGTGAATACTTTCATAAAATAGCAATAATGTACAATTGCACTATTGATGATATTAAAATTTGGAATAGTTTACCTACCAACGATCTTAATGTGGGTCAGAAACTAGATGTATGGGTTAGTCCTCAGTTAGCTCGACAATTAGAAGAAGAAAGAACAAGGCCTAAACAACAAATAGATACTACCGATCGTTTTATTTACTATACCGTTCAGAGTGGGGATACGGTATGGAGTATAGCAGAAAAATTTAATTGCAGATCAATATCAGAATTGAAAGAAGAAAATAAAATTGAAAATGAAAACGATTTAAAACCGGGTAAGAAGCTTAAAATTTATCTTAATAAATAAATAGAATTAATATGAGAAAACTTGTTGTTTCAATTGCAGTTATAATAGCGCTATTATCATCTTGTAAAGATAATGATCAATCAAATTTACTTCCTAATGTTACAGGAAAATCTGGAGAAGTAGTATTAATTATTGAGGCTGAACATTGGAACTCGGATATAGGAACTGAGTTTAAAAATACCTTGTCACAATCCTATCCGGCTTTGCCACAACCAGAGCCTATGTTTGATTTAGTGCACATACCTTACAATTCTTTCTCAAATATATTTAAAACGCACCGTAATCTTATTTTTGCAAAAGTGGATAAAAATATTCCTGAGCCTAAAATACTTATCCAGGAGAATTTGTGGGCAAAACCACAGTTAATCATAAATGTGATTGCTCCCGATGCTAAGTCTTTAGAAGATGTTGTTCGCGAAAAAAGAGATTTAATAGTGGACAGAATTATGAAAAAAGAGATGGAGAGGTATGCTGCAAATTATAAAAAGTATGAACAAATTGTCATCGCGGATCAGTTAGAGAGAAAGTTTGGTGTTAGGTTAACAGTGCCAAGAGGATACTCTTTGGATTTAGATACTACTGATTTTATGTGGATCGAAAATCGCGGACGTGGTGATGTTGTGCAAGGAATATTGGTTTATTCTTATGATATACCAGAAGTGGAATTAACCACAAGTTATTTATTTGCAAAAAGAAACCAGTTTACGAAGAGATTTGTTCCTGGACCAGAAGCAGGATCATACATGGCAGTGGAAACAGAAAGCACTCCATACAGAAGAGAAATAACTGTTAACAACATTAATGTCATCGAATTGAGGAATCTATGGAAAGTTGAGAATGATTACATGGGTGGTCCATTTATTAGTCTTTCGTTTGTAGATGAAAAGCTTAATAAGGTAATCAACATTGATGGATTTGTTTACGCCCCTCAGTTTGATAAGCGAGATTATCTGCGCCAGGTAGAGGCTGTTTTAAATTCAGTACAACAAGTTAATTAATGAGTGAACTCATAAGTAAAAGTCAATTAGAAAGATCTAAAAAAGAAGAAAAATTTGTTTTGCTAACCGCTGAGCAAGTTCGTAAAGATTTTGCCATGTTTGGGATGGAGGTGAATTTTTCAGGAGATGTTAATTTTGCTTACGAAGAGTTATTTGAACAGCTTAAAATTTATATTGAAAATTTACTTAGTACTGACTCAGAAAAGCTGATGTCATTGCTTTATCAAATCGATTTAAGCGAAAAAGATCTTTCCAAAAATGATCCAAATTTTCAATTTGAAACTGTCTCTGAAATAGTAACACATAAAATTTTAGAACGAGAATTAAAAAAAGTTTTAATAAGGTCATATTTTAAGGAAAAGGGACAAATTTAGTCCCTTTTAATTTTTCATTAAATAGCCACCTTTTTCTCCTCCCTCTGGCCCTAGTTCAATTAAATGGTCTGCTATTTGAATCACCCATGGGTGATGTTCAACAATGTATAAAGCATGACCTTGATCTCGTAACTTAAAAAGAACCTTAAGAAGCTTTTCAATATCAAAAAAGTGAAGTCCAGTAGTAGGTTCGTCTAATAAATAAAGGCATTGTTCTTTCGTTTGCTTTAATAATTCCTTAGCTAATTTTATTCTCTGTGCTTCTCCTCCTGATAAGGTATTTGCAGCTTGACCCAACTTCAAATGTCCTAATCCCAAATCCAATAACAATTCAAATGCATGTTTTAACTTTTCTTCTGATTCAAAAAATGTGATAGCCTCCTTGATTGTTATTTCAAGAATTTCGAATATGGAAAGATTATTCCATTTTACTTCTAACATTTTATCTTTAAACCTTGTTCCATTGCATTCTTCGCTGGTAATCCATACATCTGAAAGAAAATCCATTGAAATTTTTATTTGCCCCTGGCCTTTACATGTTTCACATCTTCCACCTTTTGTGTTATACGAGAAATGGGATTTGGGCAACTTTTTATTTTTTGCAAGCTCCGTACTAGCAAATAAATCTCGAATTCGATCAAATAAGTTAAGAAAGGTAAGAGGTGTACTTAATGGGTTTTTACCAATAGGCGATTGATCCATTTTTACAACATGGCTAAACCGATCCAAACCATCAATGCTTTTGCAATTAACAGCCTTCTTCCTTTTGGCAGATTCTGCTATAACGTCAAATAATAGACTCGTCTTTCCACTACCAGAAACACCTGAAAAAATACTTATGCCATTAACTGGTAAACTAAGATTGATTTTCTTTAAGTTGTTGGCAAAAGCCGAATTAATTTTTAAACCAAAAATTAATTCTAAGGCCAACTTTTCAAAGTTAAGTTTGAAATCAGATTGCAAATACTTAGCTGTTAATGATTTTTTGTTATTAAAAAAATTGTCTGGATTACCTTTAGCGATTATTTGTCCACCTTCATCTCCAGCGCCAGGACCTAATTCGATTAAATAATCAGCTGATTTAATAACTTCGGAGTCATGTTCGACCACAACAACGGTATTTTTTTCTGAAAGTTTTTTTATTAATTTTATTAGATTATGAGTGTCTTTTGAGTGCAATCCTATGGTAGGTTCATCTAGCACATAAGTAATTCCTATTAATTCACCTCCAAGTTGAGATACTAATCTTAAACGCCTACCTTCACCACCGGAAAGAGTAATGCTACCCCTGTTAGCACTTAGATAGCTTAATCCAATCTTTTCCAGGGAATTCAATTTTGCTATAGAAGATTCTATAATCTGTGAAGCAATTTTAAGCTCATTTTGTGAAAACTCATCTTTTAACTTTTTAAAAAATTTTGTGGCTTTACGTGCTTCCAGGCTTGATAAGTCAGCAATATTTATATTGGCAATTTTATATTGTAATACTTCCGTATTTAGCCTTGCGCCATGGCAATAATCGCATTCAACCTCCTTCATTAAAGCAGTAAGGCTTTCACCTCCCTGTTTGTCGTGCTTTCTCATATATTCATCATCAATATAATGAACTAATCCCAGCCATTTACTATTAAAATGATGTGAACCTTCTCTGTTTTTGCGCTTATATTTCCATTCAACTTCGTATTCAATTTTTCCAGTGCCGTACAATGCCACTTCCCTTGCTTTTTCATCCAGTTTATTCCATGGAAACAAGAAGTTGATTTTTAAATTCTTTCCAACTTCTTCTAGAATGGCCATATATTGCCCAAAGGGATCACCATAAAACTGACCAGGCCTTGATCCCTTCATCGCACCTTCTTTCAAAGGCTGTTCGGGGTTTGATATTAATTTGTCGGGATCGCAGGTTAGTTGATATCCTAGTCCATCACATTTTGGACATGCACAAGCCTGATGATTAAAAGAGAAATGATTGGATAATAAAGTACAGTTTTTTCCATTTTCATCTTTAGATATCCTTGAAAATAAAAGTCTGTATAAATCATATAATCCAGAAATTGTACCCACTGTCGCACGCGGATTTTTAGATACCGATTTATTATCTATGGCAATGGTTGGAGTTAATCCTCGACCTTCAATCATGTCGGGTCGGGGTTTTTGCTGAATTAAACTACGAGCATAAGTCGAGAAACTTTCTGTAAACCTATATTGCCCTTCTGCAAATAATGTATCGAATGCCAGGGAAGATTTTCCACTGCCGCTAACACCGGTAAGTACAGTTAATTTATTTCGAGGAATCTCAATGTCGAGACCTTTTAAATTATGTGTATTAACACCTTTTAATGAGATAGGTGCAGTAATTATTTTGTGAAAATCAATTTCTCTTTCTTGATCCTGGATATGTTTTTTCAGGTTGAGGGCCCTTGCAGTGTATGAACGATCACATTTTAAAAGATCATTAAAGGAACCTGAAAAGATAACTTTCCCACCGAGTTCACCTCCATCAGGACCTAAATCAACGATATGATCAGCATGCTTTATGATTCCGAAATCATGTTCAATTACAATTACTGTATGTCCTTTTTCAGTTAAATTTCGCAATGCTGCTAATAAAATGGATATATCATATGCATGCAGGCCAGTTGTTGGTTCATCGAAAAGATATAGTGTATGATTTTTGGTTGGTTTTACCAGCTCAGAAGCAAGTTTCATACGTTGGGCTTCACCCCCAGAAAGGGTTGTTGCTGATTGTCCCAGTGATAAATAACCTAGCCCTAATTCCTTCATTATTTTTAGATAATGGAAAATTTTGGGTTCATTCTTAAAG
>PKTC01000425.1 GCA_002869305.1 Marinilabiliales bacterium | reverse complement strand
AATTTAAAATTTATTTGCATCTTGCAGTCTCAAATTTTAAATAGTTAATAAATTAAAAAACAATACATTATGAGAAAGCATATTTTTAACGCTGGTCCATGCAAATTATCCGATCCATTATTAAAAAACACAGCAGAAGCTATTCTTGATCTAAACGGAATAGGTCAATCAATACTTGAAGTTTCGCACAGAGGTAAAGATTTTCAGGCTGTGATGGATGAAACGGTTGAATTAATGAAGGAAGTACTAAGTATTCCTGAAGGCTATTCTGTTTTATTTCTTGGAGGCGGTGCTAGTTTGCAGTTTGCTATGATACCATATAATTTCTTGAAATCAAAGGCATTTTATGTAAATACTGGTACCTGGTCTAAAAAAGCGATTAAAGAAGCTAAATTATTTGGAGAAGTTGTTGAAGTTTCTTCAGAAGATAAAAACCATACTTATTATCCAAAAGGTTTTAATATTCCTGATGATGTTGATTATGTTCATATTACAACAAATAATACCATTCGTGGAACTGAAATTTTTGAAGATATAGATGTGAAAGCACCTCTTATTGCTGACATGTCATCTGACTTTATTAGTCGTCCCGTTGATGTATCAAAATATGCAATGATCTATGGTGGATCTCAAAAGAATCTAGGTCCAGCTGGTGTAACATTCGTTATTATTCGCAACGATATGTTAGAAAAAGTAGTAGCTGATCGAAAAATTCCAAGTATGTTACAATATGGTATTCACGTTGAAAATGGTTCGATGTTTAATACTCCTCCAGTTGTTAATATTTTTGCTGTTCGCGAAACACTTAAGTGGGTTAAATCTATGGGCGGTGTTGTTGCAATGGAAAAATTAGCTAAGGAAAGAGCTGAATTGCTATATAATGCAATTGACGAAAGTAACATGTTTGAATCGCCTGTTCAAAAAGAAGATCGCTCTAGAATGAATATCGTTTTTGTAATGAAAGAGCAGTATAAAGAAAAAGAAGCTGATTTTGTAAAATTTGCTGGTGAAAGAAATTGTGTTGGAATTAAAGGTCACCGCTCAGTTGGTGGATTCCGCGCCTCTACTTACAATGCTTCTACAATAGAAGATGTGCAGGCATTAGTTCAGGCTATGAAAGATTTTGAAACTCAGAATGCATAATTAACATAATAGATATTTCTAGACTCAAAGCATTTGCTTTGAGTCTTTTTATAAATCCTTAAAAACTTAACACTATGAAAAAAGTACTTGTTGCAACAGAAAAACCATTTGCTCCTGCAGCAGTAACTCAAATTAAGGAAGTTTTAGATAAAGCTAATTATGAATTAGTTTTATTAGAAAAATACACAAGCAATGCTGATTTTTTAAAAGCTGTTGAGGATGTCGATGCGTTAATCGTTAGATCCGATAAAGTAACTAAAGAAGTTATTGGTGCTGCTAAAAATCTTAAAATCGTTGTACGAGCTGGTGCTGGTTACGATAATCTTGATTTGGAAGCTTGCACTGCCAGCAACGTAGTTGCTATGAATACTCCCGGACAGAACTCAAATGCTGTAGCAGAATTAGCTTTGGGCATGATGGTCATGATCGCACGAGGAAACTACAGTGGTAAAGCCGGAACCGAATTAAAAGGAAAGAAAATTGGTATTCATGCTTATGGTAATGTTGGTCAGTTGGTAGCTAAAATTGCTAAAGGATTTGGCATGGAAGTATACGCGTTCGATCCATTCAAAAATAAAAAGGATATAGAGAATGATGGTGTTAAAGTATTAAGTTCTGTTGAAGAACTTTACTCAAGCTGTCAATATATTTCATTACATATTCCTGCAAATGATAAAACAAAAAAATCTATCGGTTTTGATATCTTAAATAAAATGCCTAAAGGTGCTACTTTGGTTAATACTGCTCGTAAAGAGGTAATTAATGAAGAAGAACTATTGAAATTATTTGCTGAGCGTGAAGATTTTAGATATGTTTCTGACATTGCACCCGATTGCAAAGACGAAATTGCTGAAAAATTTGAAGGTAGATTTTTCTTTACACCAAAAAAGATGGGTGCTCAAACTGCCGAGGCAAATATTAATGCAGGAGTAGCAGCAGCTAATCAAATAGTAAATTTTATTGAAAACGGAAATACAACATTCAAGGTAAATTAGTAAATATTATAAGAGTTTTAGGTTGGTTTTTTTAATTATCAACTTTAAACCTTATACTTTAAACTTATATTAATATGGCAATAATAAAACCATTTAAAGGATTAAGACCTCCAAAAGAGATTTCGAAAGATTTAGCTTCATTACCATATGATGTAATGAATAGTGAAGAAGCGGCTGTTATGGCTGAAGGTAAAGATTGCTCCTTATTACACATAACAAGAGCCGAAATTGATTGTGAACATGGAATTGACATCCATTCGGATACAGTATATGAAAAAGCTGTTGAGAATTTTAAGGCATTTCAGGATAAGGGATGGTTAGTACAGGATGAAGAAGCTAAATTTTATATTTATGCTCAAACAATGGATGGACGAACTCAATATGGAATTGTAGGTGCTGCAGCATGTGCAGATTATCATAATGGAATTATTAAAAAACATGAGTTAACACGTCCAGAGAAAGAAGACGATAGAATGGTTCTTACCCGTTACACAAATGCAAACATTGAACCTGTATTTTTCTCATATAAGGCTGTTCCAGAGATAGATGCTATAGTTGAACATATTGTTAAAGCACAAGAAGCAGATTATGATTTTATTGCTGAGGATGGTTTTGGTCATCATTTCTGGGCAATAAACAACGCTGAAACTAACAGGAAACTTGAAGAACTTTTTGAAACTAAAGTTCCTTTTACATATGTTGCAGATG
Source organism: Marinilabiliales bacterium (assembly GCA_002869305.1). Lineage (GTDB taxonomy): Bacteria > Bacteroidota > Bacteroidia > Bacteroidales > UBA12077 > UBA12077. The sequence goes on along the minus strand of PKTC01000425.1, from coordinate 8,360 downwards.
GTCATCATAGAACAGCTGCTGCTGCTCGTATTGGAATCGAAAAGCAGGAACAGAATCCAAATCACACGGGCGATGAGGAATACAATTTCTTTATGGCTGTTCATTTTCCGGATAATCAATTAAAGATTATTGATTACAATCGTGTTGTAAAAGATTTAAATGGATTATCAGAAGATGAATTGGTTGAAAAACTGGCTGCTTCTTTTGAAGTAGAGAAAATGGGTTCTGATATCTATAAACCTGCAAAGCTGCATGAATTCAGTATGTATTTGGCAGGAAATTGGTATAAGTTAACTGCTAGAACCGGAACTTACGATGATGCAGATCCTATCGGGGTTCTTGATGTTACTATTCTTTCTAAACAAGTTTTAGAACCTTTATTCGATATTAAAGATTTAAGAACATCAAAACGTATCGATTTCGTTGGTGGAATTCGTGGATTAGGTGAATTATCGAAGCGTGTTGATCGTGGTGATATGAAAGTTGCTTTTGCATTATATCCTGCATCATTACAACAGTTAATTGATATTGCTGATACAGGTAATATAATGCCTCCAAAAACAACTTGGTTTGAACCAAAGCTAAGAAGTGGATTAGTTATTCATAAAATTGATTAATTGAAAATGCAAATGTCATGCTGAGCTTGTCGAAGTATGACCACACATATTAAGGAAAGTTGTTCATATTTCGATAAACTCAATATGACAACTTTCTTTTTAATTTTACGATATTAAACCTGACATTTATCTTTTTAACCCAATTACTTTTTTATTACTTTTGAAGCAACAAAGAAGAAATATTTAAGTATGACCGTTTCCGACAATATTAAACAATTCTTAAAGACAGAAATTCCTGATAATGTTAAGCTAATTGCTGTTTCTAAAACAAAACCTGTGGAAATGATTTTAGAAGCTTATCATTCTGGACATAAAATATTTGGAGAAAACAAGGTTCAGGATTTAGCTGCTAAATACGAGGATTTACCCAAAGATATCGAATGGCATATGATTGGACATATGCAAAGCAATAAAGTTAAATACATAGCCCCGTTTGTTTCTTTAATTCATGGAGTTGATAGCTTTAAATTACTTAAAGTTATTCATAAAGAAGGAGAAAAAAATAATAGAAAAATTGATTGCTTATTACAGTTTCATATTGCTAAAGAGGAAACTAAATTTGGACTTGATTTAACAGAAGCCTATGAGTTTTTAAGATCTGATCAATTTAAAAATTTGAATAACGTAAATATTTGTGGCGTAATGGGGATGGCTACATTTACAGAAAATGAAGATACGATTCGCTCTGAATTTAAAGAATTAGTTCATATCTTTAATGAGTTGAAAGAAACTATTTTTATTAATAGTGCTGACTTTAAGGAAGTTTCCATGGGAATGTCTGGAGATTATAAAATTGCGATAGAAGAAGGAGCAACCATGGTAAGGATTGGAAGTTTGTTATTCGGAGCGCGTAATTATTAAAATAAATAATTTAAATATATAAACAATTATGAGTCAATTAGAAACCACTTATTTGGGACTAAAACTTAAAAATCCTGTAATTGTTGGTAGTTCAGGTTTAACTAGTTCAATAGAAAAAATTAAGAAAATTGAAGAGAAGGGGGCAGGAGCTGTTGTTCTTAAATCAATATTTGAAGAACAAATTAAATTTGAAGCTGGAAACATGGCGAATGGATCTGATTCACCAGAAGCTTGGGACTATGTAAATTACTATGTTAAAAACAACACGGTTCAGGAATATCTTGATTTAATAAAGAATGCAAAAAAAGAAGTTAATATTCCTATTATCGCAAGTATTAATTGTGTCACTTCTAAAGAGTGGACTGGTTTTGCTAAAAGCATTGAAGAGGCTGGTGCTGATGCAATAGAAATTAATGTATTTGTATTACCAAACGATAGAAATGCAAGCGCCGATAAATATGAGAATATTTACTTTGATTTAGCTGAAAAATTAAAGAGTACTTTAAAGATTCCATTTGCTTTTAAGTTAGGATCTCATTTTTCTAACTTAGTTGGATTTGTACAAAAATTAAATGTGCCAGGAGTGGTATTATTTAATCGTTTCTATGCTCCGGATATTGATATTGATACTTTAAAGTTTACATCCTCGGAGGTTTTTAGCTCACCTGGAGATATTAGAAATTCCCTGCGTTGGGTTGGTATAATATCTTCAAAGATATCAAATCTTGATATTGCTGCATCTACAGGTGTTCATGATGGGAAAGCGGTTGTAAAGCAACTATTAGCAGGAGCTACAGCAGTTCAGATTTGTTCTACATTGTATAAAAATGGAATAGATCATATTGTAAATATTATCAAGGAACTGGAAGAGTGGATGAGTAACCATGGATATAACAGTATTGACGAGTTTAAAGGAAAAATGAGTTATTCAAAAATTGAAGATCCTATGGTCTATGAAAGATCACAGTTTATGAGGTATTTTTCAAGTGTACAATAATATAAAATCCCGCCTAAACAGCGGGATTTTCTTTTTTATCCTCGATAATATTTATCAGCTCAAAATACAATGACTTCTTATCATCTTGAATATCTTCAATTGAATTTCTAAGCCTAAAGATGCAAGCATCAGCTATACGGTTATCAATTTCTTCTACGTTATCTATTACAGTAAAAGCATCAAAAGCAAGTTGAAAATCAGACTTGATAAATATATCCGTGAATATCTCAACTGAATCGCTGTAATCTAATCCGTTCTTCCAACAGGCAGACACCAATAATGATAATATATCTTCGTAATCCGCATTTTCAAGAGAATGAACTATGGTTGAAACACTATCTTGTTCTTTTACATGCTCAAGAATACTAACAATCTCATCTCGAATGATAGTATCGTTAGTATTTTGCAAAAGTTGTATTACTTCATTTAACATATCGTTGTTGCCTTCATGCTTTATATAATCTAAAGTTTCCAGTATTAGTGATTGATTTCCTGATCTCAGATTCTTAATAACTTCTTTAGTATTCATTATTTATTCTAAGTTTTGATGATTAGATTACTTAACAAAATTAGAACAATTACTTGTAAATGTTGGTTAATGAGATTATTATTTCCTATATTAGTTCTGAAAATGCTCAATTTTAAAACAAAGCTTAATTAACCATCCTACAAAAATCTTGTATATTCAGGTATTAGCGTGCGATGTTAAATTTTGTTTTTTAAAAAAAAGTGTTAATTTTACTACAAATTGTGTTATATTGGTAACAATTAATAGACAGCTAATTATGAATATTAAATTATTACGTCGTAAAGCTTTATACTTTCTAGCAGTTATTATTGCGTTTGGAATAATAACGGGTTGTGCTTCAGATAAAAAGAAAGATAAGGATTCAGATGATTTGGTTACGATCGATTCTTTGGAAATTGACGAACAACTTATTCAAGATGTTAAAACAGTAAAAGAAATTTTTTACTCTTTACCGTCACCACTCGAAACTGCTATGATTTTAAAGCAGGCAGGAGCGAAGTACAATGAGGAACTTCTAAATCCAACCGAAAATACATCAAGATATGTTACCAATAAAAGCATGGCTTTAAATCTAGGTATATACACCACTGATTTAAGTTATGCAAGTTTATTTGACCAAACACAGGCAACCATTAACTATATGAATGCCTCCAAAAAAATGGCTGAAGGTTTAGGTATTTTAAATGCCATCGATGAAAACGTAATTGAAAGGCTGGAGGCTAATATTAATAACAGGGATGTTATTATGGATATCATTTCAGAAACTATTATGAACTCAAGTTCGTTTTTCGAAGAAAATGACAGACAAGCAATGTCAACAATTGTTCTTGTTGGAGGATGGATTGAAGGATTATATATAGCAACTAATCTTGTTGGTCCTGATGCAGACTTCAATAATAACGAGTTGGTAAATAGGATAATAGATCAAAAATTGACTTTAAGTACGGTGTTTAGTTTGCTTGAAGAAAACTCTGATAATGAAGATGTACAGGAAGTAACTACTAATGTAAATGAGCTCAAAGCAATATTTGAAAAGATTGAAATCACCACTTCAAAGATTGAACCTGTAACCGACGAGGAAACAAATGTAACTACATTAAAATCTGAGACAACAATTTCAATGAGTACGGCTACATATAATGAGTTAAAAGAAAAAGTTAAAGTAATACGAAGTAATTATATACTATAAAAATATCCTCTGTTATGAAAAAAATATACCAGATATTAATTGTATTAACAGTTTTAGCTCTAATACCTTTTTATGGTAATTAACAGTGTAAAAGTTTTGCCAAAAAGGTTTGCAAATTAGAATTAACACCATACATACATGATGGTAACTTTAATGCTGCTATTTTAACTGAAGGTGAGGATGCAGAGTTGTACAAAACATTTTATGCAGGACAAAATTATAGAATCTATATATGTGGTTCAGATGCACTTCCAGATATTGAATTTCAAGTGCTTGACGTTAATAGAAATGTGCTGTATGATAACAGGAAGAATGATTATTCCAGACTATGGGATTTCAAATTAGAATCTAGTCAGCAATTAATCATATCACTAAGAGTTAAAAACAGTGAAGGTGAAACAGACGAGCTAATAAGTGGATGCGTGGCAATAATGTTTGGTATAAAAGAAAACAAGGAATAAATACAACTTTAATAAAATAGAAAAGAGCCTGAATATTACAGGCTCTTTTTATTTTAGTCAGCGGTTAGCTTTTCTTTCAAGTATTGTCCTGTGTATGACTTACTTTCTTTTATTAAGTTTTCTGGGATACCTTCAAAAATAATATTTCCACCATCTTTTCCACCTTCCGGTCCTAAATCAATTATCCAGTCGGCCGATTTTATTATCTCAAGATTGTGTTCAATAATCAGCACGGAGTTTCCTCTAGCAATTAATGCATTAAAAGCTTCCAATAGCTTTTTAATATCATGAAAATGCAATCCAGTTGTAGGTTCATCAAAAATGAATAGAGTTGCTTGTTTTGCATTCTCTTTGCTTAAAAATGAAGCAAGTTTCACTCTTTGACTCTCACCACCACTAAGTGTGCTTGATGATTGTCCGAGTTTTATATATCCTAATCCAACTTCAGCAAGCGGAGAAAGTTTATCAACAATCTTTTTCTCCGTTGTTCCCTTACCTTCGCTAAAGAATTCTATGGCCTCATTTACGGTCATTTCAAGTATATCAAAAATATTTTTAGTTAAATACTTTACCTCAAGTATCTCATCTTTGAACCTTTGTCCGTGACAATGATCACATATTAGGGTTACGTCAGCCATAAATTGCATTTCTACTTTTATAAAGCCTTCTCCCTGGCATTCCTCGCATCTGCCACCATCAATGTTAAACGAATAATGCGAAGCTTTATAATTATTTATTTTAGATAATTGTTGATTTGCATAAAGTTTTCTTATTTCATCGTATGCTTTTAAGTATGTCACTGGATTTGATCGTGATGATTTCCCAATGGGATTCTGATCTACAAATTCAATATTATCCAATTGTTTTATGTCACCACTTATGTTATCGTATTTCCCTGTCTTTTCGCCTGTTACTAAAATGATTTTGCTAAGAGCAGGAGAGAGTATGTTTTTTACCAAAGAGGATTTACCTGAGCCACTAACACCCGTTACAACAGTAAGAATATTCAGAGGAAATTTTACATTAATATTTTTTAGATTATTTTCTCTGGCTCCGGTTAATTCAATATAATTATTCCATTTCCGTCTTAGCTCCGGGATGTGAATGGATTCTTGTCCTGTTAAGTATTGTGCTGTTAAACTATCTTTACTTTTTAGAATCTGCTCTTTATTTCCCTGGAAAATTATTTCTCCACCCAAACGTCCTGCAAATGGACCAATGTCTATAATTTCGTCGGCTGATTTTATAATATCTTCGTCATGTTCAACTACAATTACAGTATTACCAATTTGTTGTAATTGTTTTAAAACTTGGATAAGCCTGTCATTATCGCGTGAGTGAAGGCCAATACTAGGCTCATCTAGAATGTATAAAGAACCAACTAGGCTGCTGCCTAAAGAGGTTGCAAGGTTAATTCTTTGAGATTCACCTCCCGAAAGGGTCGACGATAATCGATTTAAAGTTAGATAACCTAATCCAACATTCATTAAAAAGTCCAGACGGCTATTGATTTCTATTAGGATTCGTTTAGATACATCTTTTTCGTACTTACTCAATTTTAATTTTTTAAAAAAATCTTGAAGTTCATCAATGGGCAATAATACCAGATCTTGCAGAGATTTATTGCCAACTTTTATATATGATGCTTCTTTTTTTAATCTAGTTCCTCTACAATCTGGGCATACTGTTTTACCACGATATCTTGACAACATCACACGGTATTGAATTTTATATTTCTGTTCCTCTAGATGCTCAAAAAAGGCCTTTAATCCCCAAAAATATTTATTACCAGTCCAAAGCAATTGTTTTTGTTCTTCGCTTAAATCAAAAAATGGTTTGTGAATTGGAAAATTAAATTTATCTGCATTGTACACCAATCTGTTTTTCCATTCAGACATTTTTTCACCACGCCAACAAGCGATTGCTTCTTCATAGATGGATAAATTTTTATTTGGAATAACTAAATCTTCATCAATACCAATGATTTTTCCATAACCTTCGCAACGTGGGCATGCTCCAACCGGATTATTAAAGCTAAATGTATGAACCGTTGGTTCTTCGAATTAGATACCATCAGCTTCGAATTTATTAGAGAACTTTTCATTGGTCTTATGATCGTCAAAAGCTTTGATAATGCAATAACCCCTGCTTTCAGAAAAAGCAGTCTGTACCGAATCTCCAAATCTACTGATTGAATCTTCGTCATGTGATACGCTAATCCTATCAACAACAATATTAATGGGAGCCTTTGTATTGATTTGTGAAGAATCATTGATGAGTTCACTAATTTTATTAATACTAAGGTTTTGCTCAATTCTCGAGATTCCTTCAGCTTGCAACTGCTGTAGGTATTCTATAAAGGTTTTGCCATTCTTTTGATCGAAAGGTGCCAGAATTAATAATTTTGTTCCTTCAGCAAAATGAGTGATGTAATTCACAACATCAGTTACCGAGTGTCTCTTCACAATTTGATTTGAAACAGGAGAATAAGTTTTTCCTATACGTGCAAACAAGAGCTTTAGATAATCGTATACCTCAGTTGAAGTGCCAACAGTTGAACGAGGGTTTCTGGTGTTTACTTTTTGTTCTATGGCTATGGCAGGAGGAATACCACGAATATATTCTACATCGGGTTTATTTATTTTACCTAAAAATTGCCTTGCGTATGATGATAAACTCTCAACATACCTTCGTTGGCCTTCAGCATAAATGGTATCGAATGCTAATGATGATTTACCGGATCCTGAAACACCAGTGATAACAACAAATTTGTCACGTTTTATGTTAAGGTTAATGTTCTTAAGATTGTGAACTTTTGCGCCTTTTATTTGAATAAATTGTTCTTTATTTGGCATGGATATTGAAAATAATACACTTAATTAATGTTAACAAAACTTAAATGGTTTTGATAAGAAAAGAATTTTTATTTAAATTGCACTAAATTACTTAATTAATTTTTAACCAAAAACTCGGAGGATTGTTTATCGATTAGACTTCTACCTTTTTTTAAAAACTAAAAAAGGAGGTTGTTTTGACAAAATCAAAACTTACTGATCATGAACTTGTTACAAGGTTTATTGATGGTGAACAATCCAGTTTCGAAATCCTAGTAAAACGGCACAAAGATAAGGTATATACTTATATCTTATTAATGGTAAAAAACGAGCACTTGGCTCAGGATATCTTTCAGGAAACATTCATTAAAGTAGTTAAATCACTGCATTCAGGCAGATATCAGGAAAATGGAAAATTCATTTCATGGGTAATTCGTATTGCTCATAATTTAATCATTGATCATTTTAGAAAGGATAAGCAAATGAAAACTTATTCGAATGATGCTTATGAAGTAGATATTTTTAATTCATCCAGATTTTCTGATAAAACAATAGAAGAAGATATTATTCAGGAACAAATTATGACTGATGTGCGTGCTTTAGTTGAGTTCTTGCCAGATGAACAAAAAGAAGTTATTGTACTTCGTCATTTTATGGGATTAAGTTTTAAGGAAATTGCTGACCAAACCGATGTTAGTATAAATACTGCACTTGGGAGAATGCGGTATGCTCTAATTAACTTGCGTAAATTGGTAGAGGAAAAGAAATTAAGTTTGACATTAACATAGATTCTAATAAATATTACAGATTGACATACTAAAGAATTTCTACATGCGTTATTATGGTAAATAAACATAAAAATGCCTATGGTT
>PKTC01000512.1 GCA_002869305.1 Marinilabiliales bacterium | reverse complement strand
TTGAACCGGTGCATCAACCGGAGGTCCTTGTAGAAATTCCTTTACCTCAATTTTCGCACCAGGATAATCATCAAATTTTGCACGTAAATCTGTAATAATTATATCCATCTTATTTACTACAGATGATTCTAAAACGACAAATACCTGTCCTATTTTTGAAGCAGGATTTGGCTTTAACATATTGTAATAAACCGGTGGATTCCCTTCGCCAACAGTAGCAGCAATTTTCTGAACATGAGGATAGCTTCTAACAACTGACTCCACATATTCAATCGCTCTATTTGTGTTTTCTAAATTTGTGCCTTCCAAACCTTTAACAGTAATCATTAATTGACTTTTCTCTGCCTTAGGAAAAAAACTTACTCCAATAAGTGGCAAAAGAGATACGGATCCTATAAAGATCAATAAGCTAATTATTACAACCAGTTTAGGCCTTTTTAAAGCATTTTCCAGCCATTTTGCATAGTAATTTTCGATAAACCGTTTTAATAAAGATTCTTTCTTTTGCTCCTTTCTTTTCTTTAATATCTTACTACTAATAAAAGGTGTTAAGCATAAAGCAACAAATAATGCAATTGTAAGTGCATAAATAACAATCAAAACCATGCTACGAATAAAGTCTCCAACGTCATTTCCCATCATAAGCATTGGTGCAAAAGCCAAAACAGTTGTAATTGTTGAGCTTACTAAAGCTCCACCAATCTCAGATGCACCTTTTATAGCAGCTTCTTTTGGTTGTAATCCAAGATTTAAATAACGATAGATATTCTCTACCATTGCAATACTTGAATCTACCAACATGCCTAAGGCAATAATAAGTCCAGCAATAGACATTTGTTGAATTCCAAAACCCGAAATATCAATTAATCCTATAGCCACAAAAACTGAAACAGGTATTGCAATCATAACAATTAATGAAGGGCGATAACCAAGTGCTATAAAAATAATAATCCCAACAAGAAAAATTCCTTGAAGAAAATTCTTAAAGAATCCATTAACACGTTCCTCCACACCATCAGCCTGCCTTAATACAGTTTCTATTTTAATATTTTCTGGAAGAGTTGATTTAAATTCAATGATTTTGTCATCAATATTTTCGGATAAATTGTAAATATTAATACCACTCTTTTGCTCAACAGATAGCCACAAAGCTTCTTCACCATTTAATCGGGCAATTACCTCGGGATCATCATAATCAAAATCTAACACTGCAACATCTTTTAATCTCAGAATCCCCTCCGGACCAGCATTAATAACAGTATTACCAATTTCATCCAAGGTTTTATACAAACCACTTGTAAGCACATTAAATTTTTTATTTCCCAGATCTATGCTTCCTCCTGGTATACTCATGTTTTCACTTTGCAGGATAGAAATAACTCGTCCTAAGTTTAAATTATATGATGCCAGACGATACATATCTATTACAATCTGAACCTGCAAATCCTGTTCAGCATTTAATTCAACAGCTCGTACGCCATAAACCTTTTCAATATTTCGTTTTAAATCTTCTGCTGCTCTTTTTATTTCGGCAGGAGTTGCTCCATTGGAAATGAATGCCAACTGATAAATACAAACATCCAAAACAGAAGGTTGAAATGCATCCAGTCTTATAATTGTTTCTGGTAAATCATTTCTTATTTCATTAATTTTTTGAAGAACTTCCTGATGCTTTTTATCATAATCTTCTCCATATTCATATTCCACAAAAGATGAGAATACTCCATCGGAAATCTTAGAAGTAATTTTCTCAATTCCTTCGATTTCGTTAAAGGCTTCTTCAAGTAGTTCTGCTACAAGCGTTTCCATATCTTCAGGTGACGCACCAGGATTTATAACAAGTATTGAAGTGACATTCCATTCAGTTACAGGGTCCTCAGATTTAGGCATTGTAAAATATGAAATGATACCGAATAATGTTATCATTAAAAAGATAACAATAGTAAACTGGTAATTTTGTATGGCTATTTTAGGAATTTTCATTTTTATATCTTTTTATCACCTATTTTGGATATGATCATTTAAGATGATTAACCTTTCCTTGAATCTCTCACAAGGAATACTTATGTTTAAGTAGGTTAATTTTTTATTGCTAATAAGTTATGATCTATTATTCTTATCTCATCAAGATGTTTTAATTCTTTCTGTTTTTCAACAATTACCAACATTTTGTCATCTAACTTATTTGATTTAATATATACCTTATCATCATATATTGCAATAATATTAATCTCCTGTTTAATCGCATGTCTTCCATCTTCACTTACAGAATAAAATTGAACCAGGTTCCCTATACCTTCTTGAACAGCATCGATTGGTAAGCTTAAACATTCATTCAATTCTGAGGGATATATCTCACCTTTTGCAAAGAAGCCATGCTTTAATTTTACTTTTGGATTTTCAATAGAAAGTTCAATTTCATATAATCCGGTAGTCTGTCCAGGTGCATTGGCAATTTTTGAAACTATGCAATCTAAAAATCTATCTGGCCATGCATCGGTTTTAATTTTTGCTTTATCGCCTATCTTAAGTTTAACAATATCTTTATCTGATATTCCCACAACTAATTGCCACGCATCTTCGGAAGAAGCAAAATAGAATATTGGAATTCCAATGCCTACAATCTCATCCTCCTCAAAAAATTTTTTAAGTATAACACCGTTCATTGGAGCTTTGATAGTAGAATGTTTTAAATTATATTTTGCAATATTTAAGTTAGCCATGGCAACATCCAACGCTGATTTGGCATTTTGAAGTTGTTCTAGTGTGGCAACAGTATCTTGGTATAGGGAATAAGCACGGTTGTAATCTCGTTGTGCTTTTTCTAATCCAACAATAGCCTGATTTACTTGTTCCTGTATCTCCTTAAGATCCAATTTTGCAAGCACCTGTCCCTTTTTTACCTGATCACCTTCGTCGACAAAAATTGATTCTATAATTCCTCCCGTTTTAAAACTTAACCTACTTTCTTTACTTGCGCTAATATTGCCTGAAACATGCATTGGGATTGAGAGTTTTTCTTGTCTAAGTTTTGTAACATTAACTGGTATTCCTTTCTCTTCTATATTTTGAGTACTTGCTTCAGTATTGCTACAGCTTTCAGCTGTTACACCAGCTAGTAATAATAGGAAACTCATAATTTTTATGTTTAATACGTTATTAATTCTTTTCATCTTTTTAAGGTTTTTTGTATTTGAACCACTTTGCAAATTTTTACTTTTATCTCTTTTATAAGAAATGTATTAGAGTGAACATGTAGTTTTAAGTATTGAATACAACATTATAACACCAACGAAGTATTGGAACTTTTTTCTAATCGCGCCATACTAACTAAATAATCATATCTACTTAATATTACTTGAGATTCAGCTTCTGTCATATTATTTTGGGCATCTAATAACTCTATTAATTGAGTTTCACCCAAACGATATCTTTTTTCAATTATTCTGTATACTTCAGCTGCCTCAGAACTTCTTGTTTTAGCCAGATCCAAATTTTTTACATTTTGCTCTACTTCATATATATTTTGTTTTACTTCAAGTTTTATTTGATTCCTGGCTTCTAGCTTTTTGTATTCGACTTGTTTTTTTTGCACTAGAGCCTGCTTTTGCCTGTTTCTATTAGCATTTCCACTGAATAAATCCCAGGTTAACACAAATGATCCTATAATAAAATCTGACTCACTATCTATATTTAATTCATCACCTTGTAATCCATAATCTAATGCTAAAACAAGACGAGGAAGCATTTCAGCTTTACTTAAATCAGCAACACGATCCATAATCATTATTTGATGCTCTAATAATTGAAGTTCTTCTCGATTATTAATTGCATTTTCTGTTAAATTTTCAATTCTTGGATCCTTAAATACATCTGGTTGAGAACAAATAATGATTTCATCATTTAAATCTCTGTTTAATAAAAAATTGAAGTAGCTTTTTGACAGCTCAGTATTTTTTAGTGCTTCTGTTTCATAGAGCTCAACCTTACTTATTTCTGATTTAGCACGCAATACAGCATCAAGTGTTACCATATCATTATCCAATAGTTTCATGGTTACTCTGTGGTTTTCAACAACAACTTCTTTCGTTTTTTGAATTAAAACAAAATATTGTAAGGCTTTCATATGATTAAAGTAGGCCTCCTTAATTTGAAAAATTAGTTCTCGCTTATATTGATCAAGTTCAATTTCTGACATAAAAAGTTTTTGTTCCTCAATTCTTTTGTTTATTGCAATAGAGGGGTAATAGATTGGTTGTTTTACTGAAATTTTCGCCTCAAACTCCTGTTCTCGTAAAAAATTAATCTGTTCATTTTCAACCATTGGAAATTGAGCTGTTCCTCCTTGTGATTCAAGCATATCATTTAACGTACTATAAACTGGATTTAATAAATCTCCAATAGGGAAATCGATTGTTCTACCTCCTTTTGCTAACGAATATCTTACTTGTGTAGAAACTGAAGGCAAATACATACCTTTTGCAGCTTTAAGAGCATATTCAGCACTTTCTAATGTCATCTGGTTTTGGATTAAAGCTAGATTACTTTCTAATCCCTGTTTAACATAGTCATTTAGTATACTAGATTGTGCTTTTACCTCATTTATGGTTATTAATAATATTGCGATATAAATCAATCGTTTCATTTTCATATTTTTTAATTAATCACAACCAAAATTACTTATAAATACTAATATCAGTCAATTGGAAAATAATGATTAGGACATAATAAAGAATGAACAGAACTTTTTCTGGAGTGATTAATTTTAATTAGATTTGATATTTCGATTATTAATCTTAAAGTCTTCCTAATGATTAAAACAACTCTTTTAGTATTTTTTATTATCGTTTTTAATATTGCTAATTCTCAAGAATTTAATTTTCCTAAAGCTCATAAGGTAAATGTAACCGATACATTCTTCGAAAAATTCGTTGTTCATGACGAATATAGATGGATGGAAAATATAAACGATACATCACTACTGAATTGGATTGAAGGTCAAAATGCAATTTCTCAGAAAGAAATCCACAAAGCTTCAATTAAAAATCAGGCTTTCAATACTATTGATAAATATGCCTATACGGAATTTACAAGACCAATTAAAATGGGACAATATTATTTTACATATGCGTATTATAATAATGTTAGCCTTCCAGCCTTATTTTATAAAAGAAAACTCAATTTGCCATCTGAGCTTATTGTTGATCCAAATTATATTTCCCATAAGGATCAAATAAGAATCAGAGGATATTCCGTATCTAAAGATTCTAAATATTTAGCTTATCAGTTTAGCAGAAATGGAAGTGATTGGACAGAAATTAAATTGGTAAATCTTGAAAATAAGAATCCCCTGGAAGACCATTTAGTTGATGTTAAATATTCAAGCATTAATTGGAAAGGTAATGGCTTTTTTTATTCTAAATATCCAAAAGATGACAAATTCTCTCCAACAAAAGGCGAGGAAATATACTATCATGAATTACGCACTAATCAAGACGAAGATAAACTCATTTTTAAAAGAAATAATCCGAATTATCAATTTAATGTTAATGTTACATCAGATGAACAATTTCTAATTTTAAAGGAATATAATGTAGCAACAGATAAATCAAATATTTTTATTAAAGATTACCATTCTACGATTCCAGCTCTTAAACCATTATTAATGAACTTAAAAGAAGATGTAGATATCATTGAAAGTAGAAATGGAAAATTAATAGCAAGTACTATGCTAAATTCCAAAACAGGATATGTTGTTGAAATTGACCCTTCCGATCCATATAATTTAAAAGCCATAATACCTGAATATGAAAAAGCGGTGCTTCTAGAAATAAAACCTTTAAATGAGAAACTAATTGCAATTTATCAATACAACCAAAGACCCATCATCACAGTTTATGATTATTTAGGAAACTTGTTATACTCATTAGAAATGCCAGTAGGACATTCAGTTGGTGGCTTTAATGGAAATATGGATGACAAAGAGCTCATTTTCTATCTTACAGCATATACATTGCCTCCTGTTGTATTTACGTTCAATACAATTGATTACAAAAGAACTCTATTACAACATACTAGTGTGACATTTGATTTTAATGATATAGTAACTGAAGAGATACAGTACTATACTGAAGATAGTATACAAGTACCTATATTTATTATCCATCATAAAGATCTTGAACTTAATGGGAATAACCCTACCATATTAAAAGCATATGGAGGTTTTGGATCCATAGTTCAACCACAATATGATCCTGGAATTATATATTTTGTGAAAAAAGGAGGTGTTTTTGCATATGCAAATATTAGAGGTGGTGGTGACAATGGATATGATTGGTATGAGCAAGGAAGAGGCAGAAATAAGCAAAACGCTTTTGATGATTTTATTGCTGCAGCCGAATTTTTAATTGAAAATAAATATACCAATTCTACAAAGCTTGCTTCAACCGGAGCTTCTCTTGCAGGATTAACTGCTGCTGCAGCTGCAATTCAGCGACCTGAATTATTTAATTTGGTTGTTCCTGTTGTAGGCGTGTATGACGTTATTCGAAAAGAAAAATTTACAGTAGGTAATTTAAATATAAAAGAATATGGCACAGTAAGAGATTCTTTAGATTTTTCAAATATGCTAGGTTATTCTCCCTTGCACAATATTGAGGCTGACGTAAATTATCCTGGTATGCTAATTTTGACTTCCGAAAATGATGAAAGAGTCCCGCCTTTTCACTCTTATAAATTTGTTGCTAAACTTCAAAACAGGGAAGCACAAAAGAATCCAATACTACTTAAAGTAGAAAAAGATTCGGGGCATTACGGATCTATCGGTTGGATAACTGGAATTAGGGAAACTGCTGAATTTTATGGATATATTTATAAATATCTGATGGATTCTGATTAATAAAACTTATGTAACAGCGAAGCTATGTCTTCGCTTTTTTTATCTGAAATTATTTTTTATATTGTATGCTCTATAATTTAATCATGAATATGAAAGTATTTAATATGATAACATCTTCTACAGACTTTCATTTAATCATCGCAAACAATTAAACAATATACCCTATGAGTTATTCAACCCTAAAAACAAAAACAGATGATGGAATTGCCATTGTGACAATCTCTAGACCTGAAGCTTTAAATGCCTTAAATAGTATATTTTTTAAGGAATTTAATGACTACCTCGATACCATTACCAACAATGAGAATATTAAAGCACTCATAATAACTGGTGATGGCAAAGCCTTTATTGCAGGAGCAGATATTGCAGAGATGCAGAACATGACAAAAGAAGAAGGATATGAATTCTCTAAAACTGGCCAGAATACATTTTTAAGATTAGAAAATCTTAATATATCTGTAATTGCAGCTGTGAATGGTTATGCGCTTGGTGGTGGTTGTGAACTGGCATTAGCATGCGATTTTAGAATAGCAAATAACTTTGCAAAATTTGGATTACCGGAACCAAGTTTAGGACTAATTCCCGGTTATTGTGGAACACAACGTTTATCAAGATTATCAGGATTAGGAAATGCACTATTTCTTTCTTTAACAGGACAAATGATTGATTCCTCGGAAGCTTTACAAAAAGGAATAATTCAAAAAGTAGTTGATGCTGGCCAGTTATTAAATGAAGCAGTTGCTGCAACTAAAAAGATTATTGGACATGGTCCAAATGCAATTAAAACTCTGAAAAGAGTTATTAGAAATGGATATCAAACTGAAATTAGCCAAGCTTACGATCTAGAAAGTGAAGAATTTTCGAAACTATTCGAAAGTGATGGACCAGAGGGAATGAAGGCATTTTTAGAAAAAAGAAAACCAAATTGGAAATAATAAACATAAATAAAATACCCTATGAATTACGAACAAAAACTACAAAATGTAACAGTACTGGGTGCAGCTGGAAAAATGGGCTCTGGAATTCTATTGCTAACGGCAGTAGAAATGGCAGATCTACAGCTTAAACCCGAGAACCGTACTAAAACATTTGCATTAAATGCAATTGATGTTTCTCCAGCTGCATTAACCGGGCTTTATGGATATTTAAAAACTCAGGTTAGAAAAGTGGCTGAAAAGAAAATGAACGCACTTAGAGAAGTATATAAAGACCGTTCTGATCTTATTGAAAATGGAGAAATAATTGAACAATATATTGATGATGTTCTTAAAATTGTTCATACAAGTACAAGTCTAGAATCTTCGTATAATTCGGGATTAATATTCGAAGCCATTGTTGAAGACTCTGCATTAAAAGTAAAGTTGATTAAACAGATTTTAGCCAACAATAACAATGATCCCTGGTTTTTTACCAATACATCTTCTGTTCCAATTAGCGAGCTAGATATGGATGCCGACATTAATGGTAAAATAATTGGATTCCACTTTTATAACCCTCCAGCAGTGCAAAAACTTGTTGAGCTTATCGTTACAGATAACACCAAACAAGAAGTAATTGATTTTGCTATGGAATATGCAAAACGACTGCGTAAAATTATCGTTCCATCCAATGATAAAGCTGGATTTATTGGGAATGGACATTTTATGCGAGATATCATATTTGGAATTAAACAAGCTCAATCTTTAATGGACAAGATGAGTTTTGTCGAAGCAATTTATGCAGTGAATAGAATAAGCCAGGATTTTATGGTACGTCCCATGGGAATTTTCCAATTAATGGATTATGTTGGGCTTGATGTTTGCCAGAAAATTATGCTGGTTATGCGCCCTCGCTTAAATGATGATGAACTGCATAGCGAATTAATTGATCAACTCAATTCTCTTGATGTCAAAGGCGGGCAAAATTCTGATGGCTCTCAAAAACCAGGAAGTTTAGATTATGCCAAAGGAAGACCAGTTTCAGTTTACGATCCAAAGAAGAAAGACTACATTGCAATTGAATCTTTCCAACAAAAAGTGGATGATATGCTTGGTGCATTACCTACCTCTTTTAAGCCATGGAAAGCGATCATTGGAAATAAATCAAGAGATAAATTCTTTGTTGACTATTTCAATGAGCTAAAATCAATGGATACCTTGGGTTCAACCCTGACTAAAGATTACGTGCTTAATTCAAAGAATATTGGATTAAAACTTGTTTCCGATGGAGTAACAGATAAGGAAGAGCATGTAAATACGGTTATGCTTACTGGTTTCTTCCATGCATATGGGCCAATCAATAATTATTTTGGTTAATTAATTCTAAATTTAAAAACGATTATTATGAATAGAAAAATATATATGGCTGCAGGGTATAACACGGTTTCTCTTGGAACAGGAAGAAAAGAATTTCACCCTAAAAAGCCTCGTCCAGGAATTGAACATTATATTAAGGAAGCAGGGCAAGGAACACTGAAAATGCTGGGTGGTGCTAAAAATGTTGATGAAGGAGTTGTAGGAAACTTTATGGCTGGCCGCTTTGTAAAACAAGCACATCTTGGTGTATTTATACCTATGATTGACGAAGGTTTAAGACATAAACCTTCATTAAGAGTTGAAGGTGCTTGTGCCTCCGGCGGATTAGCATTGATCACTGGAATTAAATCTGTTTTAGCTGGTACAGCAGACACTGTGTTAAGCCTTGGTGTAGAAGTACAAAACTCAGTTAAAGCTATATATGGAGCTGATATATTAGCTGGTGCTGGTTGGTTCCAGAAAAGAAAAGAAGGTCATGCCTACTTTTTCCCTGGACAATTTAGTGAGCGTGCTGGTGCGTATTGGGAAAAATATGGAAAAGATAAGGCGCGTAAAGCCCATGCAACTTGGTTTAGAAACGCCATCGAAAATGCGCGCTTATGTCCTACTGCTCAAGAATACCATAATAAGATGCCTGATTTAATTGATGTGGGTATGATGGAACCTAATCCAAGAAGTTTTACTCCGTGCTTGAATGTATTTGATTGTTCCAAAGTATCTGATGGGGCATCAGCCATTGGCATTTTATCCGAAGAAGGCTTGAAAAGATCCGGGATAGCAAAATCAGAAGCTGTTGAGGTGATTGGATTTGCATTAAAAACAGATAATATCACTGAAGATCCTGAAGATTTAACTAAATTAAAAACAGTTCAGTTAGCTGCGGAGGCTGCACTTGAAATGGCTGGAATAAAAGCTCAGGATGTTGCTACATTTGAGGTACACGACTGCTTCACAATTGCTGGTGTTTTAACTACTGAAGCGCTAGGTTTTGCAAAACCAGGCGAAGGTGCTGATTTTGTTATTGAAGGTAATACTTCCAGACATGGTAAATATCCAATGAATACTACAGGTGGACTAATTGGCTGGGGGCATCCAACTGGCGCAACGGGTGTGCATCAGGCTGTTACCATATGGGAACAATTAACTGGTAAAGCTGGAGAAGCACAAATCGAAATCCCTAGAGACAGACCATATGGAATGACAATAAATATGGGTGGTGATGATAAAACAGTTGTTGCCATTGTCTACAAAAAAGCTGAATAAAAAACTACAAATTACAAACTAGCCTGCTAAGAACATTGATTAGCAGGCTTTAATAAACTACGATAATGAATTTTGAATATACTGAAGAGCAGTTAATGGTTCAGAAAACTGCCCGTGATTATGCTCAACGTGAGCTTAAAAAAGATGTTATAGAACGCGACACAAAAGCCGAATATCCAACAGAGCATGTTAAAAATATAGCTGAGTTAGGATTTTTTGGAATTCTTACATCTCCCGATTTTGGAGGAGTTGGAATGGATAATATTTCATATGTTATGGCTTTAGAAGAAATCTCTAAAGTTGATTCTTCTGTGGCAGTTATAATGGCTGTGCATAATTCCTTAGCATGTTATGGTATTGAAAAATATGGCAACAATGATCAAAAAGCAAAATATTTACCTGATCTAGCTAGTGGTGAAAAAATTGGAGCATTTCTTTTAAGCGAACCTGAAGCAGGTTCCGATGCATCATATCAAAAAACGACAGCAGAAGACAAAGGTGATTATTATTTGTTGAATGGAGTAAAAAACTGGATTACAAGTGCAAATACCGCTGGCACTTATTTAGTGATGGCACAAACACACCCCGATAAAGGTCACAAAGGTATTAACGCTTTTATTGTTGATAGAAACACAGAAGGTATTTCTCTTGGACCACACGAAGATAAAATGGGCATGCGTAGCTCTGATACACATTCTGTTATGTTTACAGATTTTAAAGTACCAAAAGAGAACAGGATTGGAGAAGATGGTTTTGGATTTAAGTTTGCAATGAAGCT
>PKTC01000101.1:595-11868 GCA_002869305.1 Marinilabiliales bacterium | reverse complement strand
ATACGGTTAATGCAATGTATCATGGTGAATTACCAGTGAATATGGACGTTTTAATCGCTGGTGCTATATTAGCTGATGTTGGAAAATTATTAGAATATGAAATGAAAGATGGTAAGTCTGTACAAGGAAATTACGGCAAATATTTGCGTCATCCTTTTTCAGGTGTTTCAATAGCTGAAGAATGCGGTGTACCTGCCGAAGTGTGTCATATTATTGCAACGCATGCAGGAGAAGGCGATATGGTTAAGAGAACTACTGAAGCTTATCTAGTTCATCATGCTGATTTTATGACGTTCTTACCATTTAAAAGTCGATTACAAGTTTAATATTGATTTTTATAGTATATGAAACCGCCTAATTGGCGGTTTTTTTGTAATATTGAAGAGTAAATTTTCTTAAATGAATTCACTTTATTTAATCGGTTTTGTACAAGCACTATTTTTTATTGTATTAATTGGTTCAAAAAAGAAAGTAGAGCTTAAAGATCATATTCTTTCTGCATATTTATTAATATTAGGGTTTAATTTAATTTTTATTTATTGGAACCAAACCGGGTTTCATGATAAAAATCCATTTATAATTATACTTGATATAGCTTATTGGACTTTGCTTGGTCCTTTATTATACGTTTATGTTGACTTGACAATCTCGAAGAACTCAAGATTGA
Source organism: Marinilabiliales bacterium (assembly GCA_002869305.1). Taxonomy (GTDB): domain Bacteria; phylum Bacteroidota; class Bacteroidia; order Bacteroidales; family UBA12077; genus UBA12077. The sequence goes on along the minus strand of PKTC01000101.1, from coordinate 11,201 downwards.
ACCTTAAGCATTTAGTTCATTTGATTCCTTTGGTCTTTGTATTCCTATCATTTTCAGAGTATTTCTATTCAGGAATCGAAGAAAACTTTTTTAGATATCAAAATAATTCATTGCTATTTAAGCTAGGGTATTATGTTTGGATGTACAACTCACCCTTGTATTATATTGTGCTAATATTTAAATTAAGAAAACATAAAAAAACAATTAAAGCTTATTATTCATTTCAACAAAACGTTGATTTAAAGTGGTTAAACTTTTTAGTGCATGGCTTTGCTGTATTTTTAATTTTTCTTTTATCAAGCCCATACATGTATATGGCTTTGGGCATTGAACATACTATTAGCAGTTATCATTATACATGGTTAATAATGGTTATTTATATTTTCGGTATTGGTTACTTTGGTCATAAACAGAGAGGTATCTTTAATGAACAAGAATTCCAAAATGAGCAGGTAGATACAGAGCGCATGAAAGTTGGTAATGGGCAGCAGAATGGGAAATCTCAATATTTGAAAACTGGTTTAAGTAATGATGAGGCTGAATATATTCAACAAAGCCTAGATAATATTATGCATAATGAAAAACCATATCTTGATTATAATTTAACACTGCCTAAACTGGCTGGAATGATCGATACCACTTCTCATAAACTTTCACAGGTAATTAATGAAAGGTATGGACTTAATTTCTTCGAATATATCAATAAGCATAGAGTAAAAGATGTTAAGAAATTATTAAAAAGTCCTTCAAAAGCCGATGAGAAAATTATGGCGTTAGCTTACGATTGCGGTTTTAATTCAAAGTCTGCATTTTATAATTTTTTTAAAAAAGAAACTTCTCTAACTCCTTCAGAATATAGAAGTAAAAACATAAGTACAGTGGAAGATTAACAAAAGGGTCTTTCCTTATAAAAAAGAACTTCTAATCTAATTTTAACAGCTAGGTTCGTGTCATAATTATGTTGAATTAAAATTATTCCAGTTATGAAAAAGCAAATCTTAGTATTACTTATTACTGTATTTTCATTAAATACATTTGGGCAGAACGACAAGGTAATTCCCGTCCAGGTGCAAGAGCAATTTTCAGACATTAATTTAACATCCGCCAAAGATGAAATAACTGAGCTTCCAGAAAAGGACCGAAATACAATGCTGATATTTATAAGAGGAAAAGTAACACCAACTGTTTGGTGCCCAATTTGTCATTATCAATATTTAGAATTGGTTGATGCGGTCAAAAAAACAAATTTTGCAGAAGAAAACGATTTGGATATTTATTTTGTTTTACCATATGCGAAAGATTCATTGCAAAACTGGATTAATGCTTTTCCTAAAAGTTTAAACACAATCCATAGTTGGAAAAATCCCGAAGATCAATCAGAAGCATTTTTAGCTTGGAAAGAATACTGTTTAGAGTTCTTTCCTGAAGATTATAATTATGATATAAACAATCCTGTTCTTGATGTACCTGTATTATTTGATCCAGGGCATAAAGTTTCAGATGGGTTATTTTTATACAGAGAAGAATGGGGCGGAACAAAAGTTCCACAAAATATACCTACCATTTATATTCTAAATAAAGAAGGAAAAGTGAGGTTTAAATATCATAGTCAGTATACAAACGACAGACCAAGTGCTAATTATTTAATTGAGGTCGTTGAAAAGTTATTATAGATTTAAAATTTAAAGAACTGATCGAAAACCTGCTCGAATAATAGCGGGTTTTATTTTTTTTGGTAAATTTATGTAATTATCAATTTTAATCTATTCAAGCAATGAATTATTATCAAAGAGCTAGAGATTTATTTAAAATGATAGAAGAGGGTAAGCTTCTAGATGCCCTTGATAAATTTTATCATGAAGATGTTATCATTATGGCAGATGATGGAATTGAACGAAATGGTAAGCATCAGGCAAGATTGTATGATGAAAACCTACTAAAAGAAATAGAAGAAGTAATTGGAGGTGGAGTAAGATCTATAGCATCCAACGAAGAAAGAAGAATTACCATGGTAGAATATTGGATTGAGCTGAAATTCAAAAATGGAAATAAGAAAAAAATGGAGGAAGTTGCTATACAACATTGGGAAGGAGAATTTGTCATGCGAGAAAATTTTTATTCTAAAAGGTAATCGTACAAATACGATAACTATAGTAAGCTAATAGGAGTGAAATGGGATAAGTTTGATACTTGCTTAACTAGTAACTATCATTTTCGATTATGATGAAAATAAAAGTTTAAAATCGGGCATTTTTAAAGGTGAAGATAGTTATTATGCAAATATAAAATTTGAAGCAGATGCAAACCAAAACATATCCAAAAATCTCTGGAATTTTTCATTTAATAAAACACAAAGCTATTTTTTTGAATAAAAAAGTTTAAAGTAAAAGAGGAGCTTTAAGCTCCTCTTTTTTATTCATATCTTAAACAATCTGCTGGGTTTGTTTTAGCCGATTTTATAGTTTGGTACGCAATTGTTGTAAGAGCAATTAGTATTGTTATTAAAAGTGCAACTGCAAATACCCACCAACTTATTTCTGTTTTGTACGGATATTGCTGTAACCATTGCTTTAATAGATAGTATGCAATAGGCGAAGCTATAACAAATGCGAAAAGAATCCATCGGATAAAACTACCAGAAAAAAGAACCATTATTTCTCTTGTAGATGAGCCTAATGCTTTACGTATACCTATTTCTTTAATTCTTGTGGCACTGATGAACGAAGCCATTCCAAACAAACCCAAGCCTGCTAAAAATATGGCTATAAAAGCAAAATAAAGTAGTATCTGAGATTGTTTCATCTCGTTTTCATATTGGTCTGCAAAATGATCATCCATAAACTTGGATTCAAACGGATAATTTGGACAAAATTCATTATAAAGATTTTTTATGTATTTAATAGTTTCCGGTATGTCGTTTCCTGATATCTTAACACAAGCTCTATTTGATCTTGGATACCAGCGTATAGCCATTGCCTCTATATTGTTATGTAACGAGTTAAAGTTGAAATCTTTAACCACACCAATAATTTCAATGTTATTTTCATCTGATAGTACAGTTCCAACTGGTTCTTTCAATCCCATTTTATGTGCAGCAGTTTCATTAATAATCATTTTAAGTTCTTCATGGTCAGAAGGTCTACTATATGAAAAGTTGCGCCCATCAATTAGTTCCAGTCCCATTGTTTTAATAAAATCTTGATCACCATTAAATATTTTAGTTTCATAGTTTTCGCCTTTGTAACTCCATCCCCAGGTGTTTTTTAAAGCTCCAGGGTATTGAGTTATATAGGTAACATTCTTTATATCGGGATTTTTCATTAATTCGTTGGTAAATGCTTCCTTATTGCCAACTACATGTTCAAATTCGCCAAAAAAATTATAAACACGTAAATGGAAAGTTACTATATTATCCTTGTTCCAACCAAGATCTTTGTTGAGCACAAAATTTAATTGTTTTACTATTATTATAGTAGAGATTATTAAAAATATAGAAATTACAAATTGAACTATCATAAATATTTTTCTTAGATTGCAACGAGTGCTCTGTCCTGATTTACCCTTAAGCATAAGTACCGGCTTTAAAGCGGATAAGTATATGGAAGAATATAAGCCTGAAAGAATTGTTGTAATTAGTATAATGCCAGATATTGTAAATAAAAAGGAAGGAGATAAGTAGTTAAACTGTATTTGTTCGCCAGTTATCAAATTAAATTTAGGTAGTAAGAATTCCAGAATCACAATGCTAATCACATGGGCTAATAGAACCATAAAAAAGGTTTCACCCATAAATTGCTTAGCAATTTTAGCTCTGGTACTACCAATTATTTTTCTAACTGCAATTTCTTTTTCTCGAAGATTAGCTTTTGCTGTAGTAATATTAATAAAATTGATACAAGCAATAATTAGAATCAACAAAGAGATAGCAGTGAAAATTAATACCAAATTCATATTACCGTGTTTCACAAAACTTTCATGTGGTAAACCTCTTTCGAAATATATGCTTTCAAAAGGCCTTAATAATGCAAAAAAGCCACCATCATCTTCTTCATCGTCTAAACCGAGTTCTCTTCGATTTAATTCATTAATTTTTCTTTCAACATCTACAATGTTGGATTTTTCATTTAATAGCAAATAAATTAGAAAGTTATGGTTACGGGCTTCAAGAAAATGATTATCACCCTGCATTCGCTTTATATCTTGCAATGAAGAGATAGCATTGATATTTAAATGCATGTTTTTAACATCTTCAATTACACCGGTAACGGTAAATGGGTCTTCATTATCAAATAAAATTTCTTTGCCTATTGGGTTTTCATTACCAAAAAACTTTTTCGATAAACTTTCTGTTAAAACAACAGAGTAGGGTGCTTCTAATGCATGATCTTGTTTACCATAAATAAATTTAAACGAAAAAACATCAAACACGGTGCTATCAGCTAATGCAAAATTATCTACTATATAGGTGTTTTCATTATTAGTCATTGTTGGTTTATACCAAAAGTAAAAACGTGTCATTTGCTCAACTTCAGGCAGTTTTGTTACTAGATCGCCTAAATATGGAGGCATAATTACCCATGTATTGTATTCTAGACGATACATATTTTCTTTGTTATCTTGCCATTGATCATAGTTGATTTGATTTTGAACCCAAAGAAAAATAAGCAATGCACAGGTCATTCCAACAGCCAAGCCTAAAACATTTATTATAGTTTGGCTAAAATTTCGCATCATATTGCGATAAGCGGTTTTTATATAGTTAAGAAACATATGTGATAATTTTAAATATTTTAATCTTATTCATAACGTAAGCAATCTGCTGGATTTGTTTTAGAAGATTTAATTACATGATAACCTATTGTAATTAGTGCAATGAACAAAGTAATTAGTAGTGCTACAACAAAGACCCACCAACTAATATCCGTTTTGTACGGATATTGTGCTAACCATTTATTCAATAGATAATAAGCTATGGGAGATGCTATAATAAATGCAATTAGTACCCAACGAATAAATTCAGCTGTAAATAAAAACAATATCCCAGAAATAGAGGAACCAAGAGCCTTGCGAATTCCAATTTCTTTCGTTCTTGATATACTCATAAAGGTTGACATACCGAACAAGCCTATTGTTGCAATTAAAATTGCTATAAATGCAAAGAATAACAAGATCCTTGAAAGTTTAACTTCTTTTTCATATTGCCTTGCAAAGGATTCATCAAGAAATGAATATTCAAAAGGATATGTTGGACTAAAGTCTTTAAATGTTGATTCTATATGATCTAGTGCAGCTGGAATATTTTCACCGGGTACCTTAATGCATATATTGATTAATCCTCCATACCAGCGAATACCAAGAGGTACTATTTTAGAATGTAAGGAGTTAAAATTAAAATTTTTAACCACCCCAATAACTTCTAAACCACTTTCGTCTACAATAGCTCCAATAGGATTATCTAATCCCAGATAATCTACAGCAATTTCATTTAGAATTACTTTGTTTGTTTTATCACTTTCTATATCGTATGAGAAGTTCCTGCCTTCAACAATTTCTAAATCAAGAACATGAACTAATTCTGGGTCAGACATTAATATTTTCATAGGATAAACTTTCCCATTTAAATTCCAGTTCCAAGTACTCATTAAATTACCTGGATACTGATTAACATAAGTTACATTCTTTACATTTGGGTTTTTTAATAACTCTTCGCTAAATGCAAGCGTGTTTTTTACATTATCTTCTGTTCCATGAAATTTGTCGCCTTTAATTTCAAAAGTTATAATGTTATCCTGATTCCAGCCTAAGTCCTTATTTAGTATGAAGTTAAGTTGTTTAAGAATTACGATCGTTGCAATTATTAAGAAAATCGAAATTGAGAACTGAATCGTCATTAAAATCTTTCTTAAACCAGCTTTTGAAGATTTCACACCAGATTTTCCTTTTAACATTAGAGCAGGTTTTAAGGATGAAAGGTATATTGCCGGGTAAAAACCAGATAGTATAGTTGTTAAGAATACAATTACTGAAATTATGATTAAAAAATGGTAAGAAAAATACTCAAAGCTTATGTTCTCGACTGTTACGTTATTAAAAATAGGTAAAAGATATTCTAATAAAACAATGCTAATAATGTGTGCTAGGATAACCAGGAAGAAAGTTTCTCCTAAAAATTGAAATATTAATTTCTTTCTTCCAGAACCGACAATTTTTCTCATTCCTATTTCTTTTTCACGTTGTTTAGCTTTTGCCGTGGAGATATTAATAAAGTTGATACAGGCAATTAATAATATGAGAAAAGATATTGCACTAAATACTAAAACCAAATTATAATTTCCGTGTTTTACTTTGGATTCATGGGGCAGGTTCCGTTCAAAATATATTTCAGAAAATGGTCTTAATAATAGTTCGTTTTCTAGATCATCAAATTGCTCATCAAAGTCAGAGTCACGAATTTTTTCTAATAGCTTATCTTTATTTGTATTTGGTTTAAGTAAAACATAAATTAAGAAATGATTGCTTCGTTCAGTCAGAAAATCACGATTTCCATAAACATTTTTAAGGTCTTGAGTAGCTGCTATTGCATTTATTTCTAAATGAAGATTTTTTACATCAGCTATTACAGCTGTTACCGTATAAACGATATTGTTATCAATTAGAATTTCTTGCCCAACCGGATTTTTATTTCCAAAATATTTCTTTGATGTGGTTTCCGTTAAAACAATGGAAGCAGGCTTTATCAATGCATCTTTTGGACTCCCATATACAAAATCAAATGTAAAAACATTAAAAATTGTACTATCAGCATATATAAAATTATTGATATTAAATGAGTTTTCTTTATGACGAATAGTAGGCTCATACCAGGGAAACAATCTTGTAATATCTTCCACTTCCGGTAGATTCTTTATTTGTTCTGTAAAATGTGGTGGCATTATTACCCAGGTTTCGTATTCCAATCGGTACATACGATCACTATTTTCTTGCCATTTATCATAATTTAATTGATTATGTACCCAAAGGAAAATAAGGAGGGCACACGTCATTCCAATAGCCAAACCTATAACGTTAATTAAGGTTTGACTAAAGTTTCGCATCATGCTGCGATATGCAGTTTTTATGAAATTAGATAGCATAGTATACTTTTTTAAGCCATTAACAAGCAATATAAAATTCTAATACTTTCCATGTTTTAGTATTCTGAACTTTCAATTTCAACTCTAAGTTTTTTAAGAATATCAATTCCAGCTGTGTTATCTGGATTAAGCTCAACAGATCTTTTGTAATACTCAATAGCTTCTTCTTTATTGCCTTTTTTAAGCAATACTTCTCCATAGCAGTCATTTGCATTCCAGTCTTCCGGATTTGCTTCAACATTAATCTTAAAAATGAAATGTGCTTCTTCAATTTTATCTTTATATAAATAGTAATAACCTGCTCTTGCTAATTCTTCACTATTAAAACTATACTTGTCAGGTTGATTGGTTTTTATATCAATTAAGATTTTTTTTGCAGATTCAAGTCCTTCTTTTGTTATTACCGTATTAAGTTGAGTAACAATTGATGGTTTTGGATTTGCTAATTCATATTTAGGATTTAATAAATGAAAACCTATATCATCTGGAAAACCTGTAGAGTTTGTTAATACTACAACTCCCATGTTACGACTTTTATTAATACCCATAAACGACATTTGACCATGTGTACCACCATCGTGCCATATGATTTCTTCACCTTCAACATCCATAATTATCCAACCTAATCCCATGGATAAACGGTCATTTCCGAATCCAGTGTTTTTATGTGATAATTGGATTGCGTTATCAAGATCGGTTTTTTCCAAACCTAAATTTGCTTTTAAGAATTTAATCATATCAACAGCGGTTGAGCGAAGGGCACCAGCTCCAGCTATTGCAGGGAGATAGAATTTATCAACTTCTAAGCCCATACTGTGACCTGTTGCTGCTCTCTTTTCCATATCTTCTGTGCACATTATGCGCGTATCATTCATGTCTAGTGGAGTACAAATTTCATTTACAACCAATTTTTCGTAATCTGTATTGTTTTTTTCGGCAATAATTAATCCTAACAGACCTGCACCTAGATTAGAATATTCCCAATGCGCTCCAATATCATGTTTCAACTCATAATTATCAATTGATTTATATACTTGCTCGTTCGTTAAATCGGCATATTGTCCGTTTGGATTATTACGATTCACATACTTTGGCACACGCGGTAATGAAGATGTGTGAGTCGTTAGATGGATTAGTTTAATCTCTTCACCATTTCTTGTTGGTGATGTATATCCTTCTGGTAAAAATTTCTGAACTGGATCATTTACATTTAGTTCACCTTTAACAACTTCATTTGCTAATAAAAGTCCTGTGAACGCTTTTGAATTTGAGCCAATTTCAAAAATAGTATTTTCATTTACCGGTTCTTTTGTTTCATAAGATTTTACACCATAACTGTAATAGCTTGTTCCTTCGGGTGTAACAACACCAATTACAATACCCGTAATAATGTCATTATCTACTCGAGCATGTATGTTTTCTTTAAATTCATCGGTGAACACCGGGTTTTGTGACTTACAGTTAAGATTAACTGCAACTAAAAATATGATGATGAACTTGATTTGTTTTTGCATGATGTTTAGGTTTTTATAATGGTCTTTAATTTTATTTTGATAAAAAGTAAACTAAACTTGTGCCAAGATAGTTAAGTGGCTATAAAACAAAAATATAGTTAGTGTTAAATTTTATAGGTTAATAAAAAGTGTTAAGAATCCGACAGTACTTTGACGTTTTATTGACACTTTTTAGTAACTTTGATTAAGTTATTGATTTTTAATTAATAAATATGCAGAAAGTTGGAAAAATACTGGTTGCAGATGACAATCAAGATTTACTTAAATCGCTAAAACGCTTATTAAAATTCGACTTTGAAGAAATTGATACCACCAGTGAACCTAATAAAATTCCTTCCTTAATTAAGAATAAGGATTACGATGTAATTCTTTTGGATATGAATTTTAATGAGGGTGATAATTCTGGAAGGGATGGGTTTAAATGGTTAAGACGAATTAAGGAAATAGACCAATCTCTGGTTGTGATTTTAATTACAGCTTACGGGGATATTGATATAGCTGTAAAAGCAATTCAAGAAGGTGCAACTAATTTTATTACGAAACCCTGGGAACCTCAGAAATTGATCGTAACTATACAGAATGCTATTGAAATTAGCAAGTCAAATAAGGAGTTAACTAGTTTAAGAAGAAAGAATAAATATTACGAAGCGGATAGAAATTTAATTACAAATCCTATCATTGGACAGTCGGAAGTAGTACGGAATTTATTGAAAATGATTGGTAAAGTTGCTATTACGGATGCAAATGTTCTTATTTTAGGTGAGAATGGTACTGGAAAAGAGTTGATAGCAAAGGAGATCCATAAAAAATCAAAAAGAAATAGTGAAGTTTTTTTACATGTAGATCTCAGCACCCTTAATGAGGGTGTATTTGAAAGCGAATTATTTGGTCACAAGAAAGGTTCCTTTACGGATGCTAAAGAGGATAAAATTGGAAAGCTAGAAGCGGCTTCTGATGGAACATTGTTTTTAGATGAAATAGGAAATTTATCTATAAATCTGCAAGCTAAACTATTAACGAGCTTGCAATCGAAGGAATTTACACCTGTTGGTGCATCTAAACCTCAAAAATATAATGCAAGAATCATTTGTGCTACCAATAAGAATCTTAAGCAAATGGTACAAGATCAGTTATTTAGAGAAGATCTGTACTTTAGAATTAATACCATAGAAATTAACTCACCTGCATTAAGAGAAAGGGGTGAGGATATTGTTTTGCTGGTTGAATATTTTTTAAACAAGTATTCATACAAATACAATAAGCAAGGATTAAAAATGAATGAAAAGGCTTTAGTTTCTTTAAAAGAATATAAATGGCCAGGAAATATTAGAGAACTAAGTCATACCCTTGAAAAGGCAGTTATTTTAAATGAAGATGCCATTATCAAATCTGAGGATTTATTTGGTAATCAAATGCAAAGATTTGATATTAAGCCTTCAACATTAGATTTAGAAACTTTAGAGAGGAATGCCATAGAAAAAGCAATTGCAGATTCTAAAGGTAATATATCAAAAGCATCTAAATTGTTGGGCATATCAAGAACCTCTTTATATTCAAAAATTACAAAGCATGGTTTATAGAAATTTTAATGTAAGTATTATAATCAGGCTATTGTTCATCATTGGAACTTCAATATGGTTTGCCTTAGAGATAGATAATCCTCAAAAGGCGTATACAAAATTCTTCATCTTTTCACTGATAATTATCCAATCCATTTTTTTAATTAGGTATTTCAATAAAATCAATAAAGAAATCATACATTTTTTAAAGCTCCTTAAAGCAGATGATGCCGCTTATAGATTTTCGCCTGACTTAAAAGGAAATTTTACAGAATTGGCAAGAATATTAAATAATACTGCTGATTTATTAGAGAATACTAAAATTGAAAAAGAAAAACAATATCATTTTTTACAGTTTGTTATAGAACAAATCAATGTAGGACTGATAGCATATAATAGT